>JBBKXC010000078.1:0-4375 GCA_037969275.1 Bdellovibrionales bacterium
GGTTGTTAAGCCTATAGTTAAAAAAGTAGAAGCAAAAAAGGCCCCAGCCAAAGCACCAGCTGTTAAGAAGGATGCTAAGCCTGTAGCCGAGAAAAAACCTGCTGCGAAAAAAGATGCAGCCGCTGCAAAGCCGGCCGCTAAGAAAACAACTGCGAAGAAGGATGCCAAGAAATGATCCAGATGCAATCCCGCATGGATGTTGCGGATAACAGTGGTGCAAGACAAGTTCAGTGCGTAAAGGTTCTTGGTGGATCTAAGCGCCGTACGGCCAATATCGGTGATGTTGTGATTGTTTCTGTTAAAGATGCTATTCCTCGCGGTAAAGTAAAAAAGGGTGATGTTCGCCGCGCGGTTATCGTGCGCTCACGTCATGGCCTACAGCGTGGTTACGGCGAGAAAATTCGTTTTGATACGAATGCTTGCGTGATTATCAGCACAAATGGCGAGCCGATCGGTACGCGTATCTTCGGACCAGTGACACGCGAATTGCGCGCACGTGGTTATATGAAGATCGTCTCTTTGGCCGGTGAAGTGCTGTAATATATAAGGTTTGATGAAAAAGGTTTAAAACAATGACACAGCCGAAGTTAAAAATAAAAAAGGGCGACCAGATCGTCGTTCTGACTGGAAAAGACAAGGGCAGCAAGGGCGAAGTCCTGAGCGTTAATCGTGATACATCCCGCGTGGTTGTAAAGGGTGTCAATATGGCGACCCGTCACCGCAAGCCGTCACAGATCTCTTCCGGTGGTATCGATAAGATCGAAAAGGGTATTCATATTTCTAACGTAGCGCTGGCCGATCCTAAAACCGGTAAGGCGACACGCGTAGGGTATACAATTTTGAAAGACGGTAAAAAAGTTCGGGTTGCTAAGAAATCCGGCGAGACTGTCGATAAATAAGAGCGAGAAAAACAATGGCAAAGACACGTTATCAGGAATTATACGAGAATGAGATCGTACCAGCGATGCAGGAAAAATATGCTTATGCGAATAAGCATCAGATTCCGCGTCTGGAAAAGATCGTTCTTAATATGGGCGTTGGCGCTGCAACACAAGATCGTAAGCACATTGAAAATGCTGCGAATGATCTCGGTTTGATTGCTGGTCAAAAAGCGCTTATTACAAAAGCACGTCAATCAAACGCGTCTTTCAAAGTCCGCGAAGCGATGGCGATTGGTTGTAAGGTTACGCTGCGCCGCCAGCAAATGTACGAATTTCTTGATCGTCTCGTGACGATTGCAATGCCCCGTATTCGCGACTTCCGCGGAATTAACGGCAAAAGTTTTGATGGTCGTGGCAATTATGCGATGGGTCTGACAGAACAGATTATTTTCGCCGAGATCGCCTATGACAAGATCGACCAACTCCGTGGTATGGACATCGTGATTTGTACAAGTGCAAAATCTGATGAAGAAGCAAAAGAATTACTGCGCGGCTTCAAGATGCCGTTCAAGAATTAAGATTTACAAGAGCAAAGGAAAGCGAAGTAATGGCAAAAGTATGTATGATAGAGCGCGAAATTAAACGCAAAAAGCTCGCTAAACGCTATAAGACTAAGCGTGAAGAGCTGAAGGCGGTTATTCGTGATCAAAGCATCCCGGCGGAGGAGCGTTTTCAGGCAGTGTTAAAATTGGCTGATCTACCACGCAATTCTTCCAAGACGCGTCAACGTAACCGTTGTGCCTTAACTGGCCGTCCACGCGCTTATTATCGTAAGTTCAACCTGTCCCGTATTGCCCTGCGCGATCTTGCATCTCGCGGTGAGCTTCCGGGCGTAACAAAGTCAAGCTGGTAGGAGGATTATACTATGTCTATGAACGATCCCCTTGGTGATTTGCTGACACGTATCCGTAACGGCCAACAAGCCGGTAAAGAAACAATCAAAGCACCTTTCTCAAAACTGCACGAAAATGTATGTAAAGTTTTGAAAGAGGAAGGCTATGTCCGCGATTTCAAATCAAATGATCTCGGCAACAACAAGAAAGAGCTTGTTGTTTACCTGAAATATGCAGAAGGTCGCGGTGTTATCCGTAAGATCGACCGTGTATCTAAGCCAGGCCGCCGTATTTATACAAATGCTAAAGATATGCCCCGTTTTTATAATGGACTTGGCATTCTGGTTTTATCGACACCGAATGGCGTTTTGCCAGACAGTAAGGCTCGTGCCAACAATGTTGGCGGCGAAATCCTCTGTCAGGTGTTTTAGGAAAAAGGTGAAAGACTATGTCACGTATTGGTAAAAATCCGGTTGTAATACCTGAAGGCGTTGAAATTTCAATCAACGGGCAGTCAGTGAAAGCCAAAGGTAAGTTGGGTGAATTATCCCTTATTGTTCACGATGATGTTGTGATCGAGATGGGTGAGGTCTCCAATGATGATGGTAAAACTTCGAAAGTAGTTAAGCTATCACCTAAAAATGATTCACGTTTTGCCGGACAGATTTGGCCGACAATGCGAACGCTGGTAAACAACATTGTTGTTGGCGTAAGTGAAGGCTACAAGAAAAATCTTGAGATCAAAGGGGTTGGTTATCGTGCCAATCTTCAAGGTCAGGATCTGGTTCTGGCGCTCGGTTTTTCTCATGAGGTGCGCTATAGCATACCTGAAGGGATTAAAATCGAAGTTGAAAAGCAGGTTGCGATTTCCATTACAGGGATCGATAAGCAGCAAGTTGGTCAGGTAGCAGCGAAAATTCGCGGCTTCAAGCCACCAGAGCCATATAAAGGTAAAGGTATCCGTTACGTAGATGAGTACATCCTACGTAAAGAAGGTAAGAAGAAATAAGGTTTAATAGTTAAGAGGCTAAAATGGCAAAATTAACATCAGCACAAAGACGGAATTATCGCACACGGAATAAAATCCGCCGCGTGAACATTCTGAGTAACCCGAACCGCGAAGTTCGTCCTCGCTTGAGCGTATATCGTTCTGGCAAGCAGATTTATGCGCAGGTCATTGATGATATCAAGGGCGTGACATTAGCAGCTGCTTCGACATTGGATAAAGATCTTCGTGAAAAAGTGAAGTCCGGTTCAACAGCCGCCGCCGCTCAAGAAGTTGGTAAGCTGGTTGCAAGCCGCGCTAAAAAGGCCGGGGTTGAAAAAATTGTTTTTGACCGTGGACGTTATGTTTATCATGGCCGTGTGAAAGCATTGGCCGAAGGCGCGCGTGAAGGCGGCCTGGTATTTTAAGGTTTTTACAAAGAAGGAAGTAAATTATGGCACGTGGAGCCCCGCAAGAACAACAAAGAGAAGAGTCCGAATTGATCGAACGCTTGGTTGGTATCAACCGAGTAGCGAAAGTGGTCAAGGGTGGACGTCGTTTCGGTTTCGCCGCATTGGTTGTGGTTGGTGATGGCAAAGGTCGCGTCGGTTATGGTAGCGGTAAGGCAAAAGAAGTGCCTGAAGCGATTAAAAAGGCAACTGATCAGGCTAAACGCGAAATGATCCGCGTTCCTCTTCGTGAAGGCCGTACAATTCATCATGACGTTAAAGGCCGCTTTGGTGCAGGCCGCGTATTACTTCGCTCTGCTTCACAAGGTACTGGTATTATTGCTGGTGGACCTATGCGCGCCGTTTTCGAAGCCGTTGGTATTCAAGATATTGTGGCTAAGGCGCTTGGATCGAATAATCCGTACAGCATGGTTAATGCGACATTTGCTGCTCTGAAAGAAATGCAAAGCCCACGTCATGTTGCTGGCCGTCGTAACTGCAAAGTCAGTGACATTGTGGCGAACCGCGAATTGAGCATGAAAGCTGCTGATGAAAATGCTGATGGCAAAGAAGCTGACGTAGAATAAGAGAATAAGACGTTTAAAGGATAAGACCGATGGCTGATAATAAAGACGAAACAAAGAAAAAAGCACCTGCGAAGAAGCCAGCTGCTGTAAAAAAAGAGACAACTGCTAAAGCGCCTGCTAAAGCAGAAGCGAAGAAACCTGCTGCTGCCAAGAAGAAGCCTTCTGGCGCGACTGTTACAGTTACACAGACCGGTAGCCCGATTGGACGTAATAACATTCAGCGTAAAACTTTAATTGGTTTGGGTCTGAATAAAATGAATAAAACGCGTGAGCTTGAAGATACACCAGCTGTCCGCGGCATGATTAATAAAGTGAAACATCTTGTTAAAGTGGAAGATGCTGCGTAAGTAACCGGCAGGCTTTAAACATAAAGGATAAGAACGATGAAACTCAATGAATTGCAACCAAAGGCCGGATCTGTTAAGGCACGCATGCGCGTTGGGCGCGGTATTGGCTCCGGTAAAGGTAAAACTTCCGGTAAAGGTCAAAAAGGTCAGAAGTCTCGCTCCGGTGTGGCTATTAAAGGCTTTGAGGGCGGTCAAATGCCTTTGGCACGTCGTTTGCCGAAATTCGGTTTCAG
>JBBKXC010000079.1:0-5202 GCA_037969275.1 Bdellovibrionales bacterium
CTCATATTACAATACCTTTGCTTCGTTCTTTAATTTATCCACAAGTTCATCCACAGATGAAACCTTAACGCCGCCTTTGCGAACAGCGGGATCGGAGACTTTTACGATCTCTAGCCTTGTGGATAAATCCACGCCAATCTCTTCAGGTGTATGTGTGGATAAGGGCTTTTGTTTGGCCTTCATAATGTCGGGTAGCTTGGCATAGCGCGGCTCATTGAGGCGCAAATCTGTCGTGATTATGCCGGGCAGCGTAATCTCTATTGTCTCTAATCCGCCGTCAATTTCGCGTATAACAGTGGCTTTGCCGTCATCAATATCAATCTTGGAAGCAAAAGTAGCTTGCGGCCAATCAAGAAGGGCTGCCAGCATTTGACCTGTCTGGTTATAATCGCCGTCAATGGCTTGCTTACCCATGAGGATGAAGTCAGGTTTTTCTTGCTCGACAAAATGTTTGATGGTTTTTGCAACGCCGAGCGGTTCAACGCGCGCATCAGTTTTTATTAGAATACCGCGATCAGCGCCAATAGCCATGGCTGTGCGGAGTTGTTCCTGCGCCTTTTCGGGGCCGATGGTCAAAACGATGATTTCAGTGACCTTACCGGCCTCTTTCAAGCGCACCGCTTCTTCAATGGCAATCTCGTCAAAGGGATTAACCGACATTTTGACATTGGCCGTATCTACATCGCTGCCATCTGTTTTGGCGCGAATTTTGACATTGTAATCGACCACTCTTTTGATCGGAACCAGAACTTTCATAGTTTACTCCTGAAGTTTTTGGATAAGAATCTTAGCTTTGCGAGGTAAAGTATGCCAAAGCCAGAAGGGCCAAGGCAAGCCCTTGTAATATTACGCGCGCTCGCATGAGCTTATTGCCATGTTTTTCGTTGAATTCGCCGCCTTTAACCATGGCGACGAGTCCCATTATCAAAGTGGCCAGAACGGCTAAGGCGGCTAGAACAGCACATATAATTGCAAATGTTGTCATTGCTGGGGGGCTTTCTTGAGAATCATAAAGTAATTTACATCCATATCGGTTTTAGAGATCGAGAATTCGTTTTTCAAAGGATTGAAGATAAGCCCTGCGGTTTCAAAGGGCTTAAAATCGGTTTGCCTTGCATATTGCGCCAGCTCGGAAGGCTTGACGAATTTCTTCCAACTATGTGTTCCGGGCGGAACCCAGCGCAGGATATACTCCGCCGCTACAATGCCGAGCGCGTAGGATTTTGGCGTGCGGTTCAAGGTTGATACAATAACCAGCCCATCCGGTTTGCAAAGCGCAGCGCAATGCTTGAGGAATTCAGCCGGATTGGACACGTGTTCTATAATTTCTAGCGCCAGCACGACATCGAATTGCTCTTGAATGTCTTCTGCGGCTTGGTTGCGGTAATTTATCTTTAGCCCTGATTGCTTTGCGTGGCTTTTGGCAACTTCAATGGCGATCCTATCGGCATCAGCGCCTGTTACAGCCGCGCCAAGGCGTGCCATAGGCTCGCATACGAGCCCGCCGCCGCAGCCAATATCGAGAACTTTAAGATCGGCAAAGGGCTTTAGCGATTGTGTGTCCAGGTTAAAATGCGCACAAATTTGAGCGCGGATATATCCAAGGCGCACAGGGTTCAAGCGGTGCAGTGGCTTAAAAGGCCCATTAGGGTCCCACCAATGGCCAGCATCTTTGGAAAATGCTTGAATTTCTTTTTGGTCAACTGTATTGCTCATACTCTAATTAGATAATTGTCCTTGAAGGCGGAGTCGAGAACTAATTTATGGCGTTGATCGTAGCAAAATTTGGCGGAACATCTGTAGCGGATGTGGAGCGCATTCAAAAAGCCGCAGGGAAAGTCGCGCGCGAAGTGGCGGCAGGGCATAAAGTTGTTGTTGTTGTCTCGGCTATGTCCGGCGTGACGAACCAGCTCGTTGACTACTGCACGAAGATGAGCGCGATGTATGATGTGCGTGAATATGATGTCGTTGTATCTAGCGGTGAGCAGGTTACGGCGGGACTTATGGCGATGGCATTGCAAAAGCACGGCGTTGTGGCCCGCTCTTGGCTTGGCTGGCAGATTCCTTTTATAACGAACGCGACGCACGGTAAGGCGCGCATTCAAGATGTTGAGACTGCCAATATTATGGAGCGCCTTAATAAGGGCGAGGTTGCAGTTGTTCCTGGATTTCAAGGCGTTTCACCGCAAAATCGTATCACGACGCTTGGGCGTGGCGGCTCTGATACCTCTGCTGTTGCTTTGGCGGCGGCTCTGAATGCAGATCGCTGCGACATCTATACAGATGTGGACGGTGTTTACACGACTGACCCGAGAATCGTGCCCAATGCTCGTAAGATTGATAAAGTCTCTTATGAGGAAATGTTGGAGCTGGCCTCACTGGGCGCTAAAGTTTTGCAAACGCGCTCGGTAGAGATCGCTTACAAGCAAAACGTGAATTTACAGGTCTTATCAAGCTTTGATGACCAAATCGGCAGCGATTTGCCGGGAACACTCGTAACGAAAGAGGAACATATCGTGGAGCAAGAACTTGTCACAGGAATAGCGTATACGCGCGATGAAGCCAAGGTAACCGTCTTGAAAGTGCCCGATATTCCGGGGATTGCCGCCAAACTGTTCCGCCCACTTGCGGACGCTGCCATCAATGTCGATATGATCGTCCAGAACATATCATCCGATGGTAAAACGACAGATATGACCTTTACCGTGCCGCGCTCTGATTTGGCGCGTACGCTCGAAACGCTTAAAGGTAATGAGCTTTTCAAGGATATCCAGATGGTGACGGCTGATAATGTCTCCAAAATCTCAGTGGTTGGTATTGGTATGCGCTCTCATGCGGGTGTTGCCAATACCATGTTCGAAACATTGGCGGAAAAGAGCATTAACATTCAAGTTATCTCAACTTCGGAGATTAAAATTTCCGTCCTAATATCTCAAGATTATACGGAATTGGCTGTGCGCTCGCTGCACGCGGCCTATGGCTTGGACGAAGAATAAGCCTTTCTTATTTTAGCCTCTAGCCATAACCGCTGAAATACCTTATATATTAAGGCGTTATGGATGAAATTTCTCAAGAAAAAACTAAGGCCGAATTCTACACCGATATGTCGGTGGGAGAGATTTTGCGCCGTGGCCGCGAGCATTACGGCCAAAGCCTTGAAGATGTGGAGCGCAATCTGCGCATTCGCGCTATTCAAATTCACGCCATTGAAACTGGTAATATTGATCAGCTTCCGGGCAAAGCGTATGCGCTAGGCTTTGTTCGCTCTTACTCGGAATATCTTGGCCTTGATGGCGAGAAAATGGTGCAGCTATTCAAAAGTCAGAGCATGGGCGGCAAAATTCAGCCCAACCTCCATTTCCCTGTTCCAGCCTCAGAAAGCAAAATTCCGGCTCTTTCCGTTGCGGCTGTACTTGCTGTGCTCGGTATGGTTTTTGTGGGAGTCTGGATGTCTGGACGCTCTGATAATGCGGCCAATGCGCCGGAGATTCCTGCCGCTGCGCAAGAGGCGCCCCCCGCAAATCAAGTTTATGGCCCAATGTCGACAGCCCAAGGCGCTGAGGCTATGAGCGCTTCTCCTGAAAATTCTTCGCAGCAAATTACTGAAGAAACTCAAGACGTGTCTGCGTCAGCAGATCAGATCGCTTCCACATCTTCCGCAACTGCGAGCACTACAATCGAATCTCCAGCTGCTGCAAAGCCAATAGCAGCGCCTGAAAAGGGTATTATTCTGAACGTTAAAGAAAATAGCTGGGTTGAAATTCGTGATGCCACGGGCAAAGCGATCGTTTCACGCGTCCTTAAAGCCGGAGACCAGTATTTCGTCCCTGATCGCCCTGATTTGAGCATGAGCCTTGGTAACGCTTCGGGGGTCGAAATTATTATGAATGGCAAGGCTTTGCCCGTTTTAGGTCGGCGCGGCGAAGTTATGCGTAATATCTCTTTGGATAGCAAATCGCTAAAAGCGCTTGCAGGCGCGCAATAAGAAGTTTAGAAAATTCTCCCATGTCATTAATCGAAAAATTATCCACCATCCGATCTCGCCACGAAGAACTCGCGGCGCTTATGTCGTCCGGCAATTTGGGCGGGGATAAATTTACCAAGTTCTCCATGGAATATGCCGAGCTTGATCCGGTTGTTGCGGCCATTAACGAGCTGGAAAGCGCGACTGTTGAATTGGCCGAGTTGAAGGAATTGCTAAAAGACCCCGAAATGAAAGTGATGGCGCAAGACGAGATTTATGCGCTTGAGGAAAAAATCCCCGCGCTTGAATATAAAATCAAGCTCTCTCTCATTCCCAAAGACGAAGCCGATAGCAAAAACGCCATTCTGGAGATCAGAGCAGGCACGGGCGGTGACGAAGCCGGCCTCTTTGCGGGTGATCTTTTTGCCATGTATAAAGGCTATGCCTCGCATATGGGCTGGAAAATGGAGGTCGTTGAAGCATCTGAAAGTGATGTTGGCGGCTATAAAGAGATTATCGCGCAAATCACTGGCCGTAATGTGTTTGCCAATTTGAAATACGAATCCGGCGTTCACCGTGTACAACGTATTCCAAAAACCGAGAGCGGGGGGCGTATACATACGTCTGCTGCAACTGTTGCTGTGCTGCCCGAGGCCGAGGAGGTCGATCTGGAAGTCCACGAAAAAGATTTGCGCATTGATACCTATAGATCACAAGGCGCAGGTGGCCAGCACGTAAACACCACCGATTCTGCTGTACGTATCACGCATATTCCCACCGGAGTTGTGGTCGAGATGCAAGAAGAGCGCTCTCAGCACAAAAACCGCGACAAGGCGATGAAAATTCTGCGCTCCCGTCTTTATGAGGCGCAGCGCCAAAAGCTGGCTGATGAGCGCGCTTTAGACCGTAAGTCCCAAGTCGGTTCGGGTGATCGCTCGGAGCGCATTCGTACGTATAACTACCCGCAAGGCCGTTTGACCGACCACCGCATTAACCTCACGCTCTATAAGCTGGACGAGGTTCTTGGCGGCGGCGCACTGAATGAGGTCATTGAGGCGCTTACTATGGAAGACCAAGCCGAAGCCTTGGCATCGCTCGGCAACTAGATAAGGCATAAACACTATGCATCAAGGACTGCCAGACACTCTTGGCGAACTAACCAAAGCGTTAACGATGATGTTAGAAGAGGGCGGCATTCTGACCGCTGAGCTTGATGCGCGCATTATGGTGCAGCAGCG
>JBBKXC010000080.1:0-9762 GCA_037969275.1 Bdellovibrionales bacterium
GGATTTTTGACTGTATTTACAGAGGAAATCATTAAAGATGAGCAGAGCTATATTGCTGATAACTCTATACAGGGCTTTATAAATAGGGCCGATGACCTTAGCAATATTATCAATCAATCAGCTGTTCTGGCTAATCTTAATTCTGACACAAGGCTCATTCAGCAAGAGATCAAGAAAATGTCTCTGTATGGTGAGGGATTCTCGCAAATTATGCTGATTCGTAATAAGGGTGATGCGCAATGGGTTTATGAGCTTGTCATGAACACAACTGATGCGGCGGTGAAAAAGACACTTGATTATATGGCTGCTCAAAACAGGTTGGTCAAGGGAATTACTACATATTTAAACCGTAAAAAAATCAATGAAAATCAGGTTTTTCTATATGAAGTTGTTGTTAATGAGGAGCAGGGCACGAGCGCCAAGTACTTTTTGGTGCGTCAAATTGGTTCAACACAGAAAAAAGAGTTTGTCGTTGGCCTTTTATCCCAAGCAGCTTTCGAGAATAGCTTCTACAATTCTTCGAAAAAATATTTGGATAGCTTTACCTTTAAAAATCTTGCGGGTTCGAATGACGGCATGCGCTATGACTTTGGTACTGCCAATAGAGCCAGTTCCGGCGGGACGGATAAGTTCTTGCTGGATGTCTGGCAAACTCCTGCGGAAATTTCGCTTGAATTCAACACGCAGCATAAGCTTTTTTTCTTAAAGCATATTCCTTTGTTCTTTGGGCTTATCGGCGCTGTGCTGACGTTGCTCGCGACGTTTTATATGCGTAATAACCGTATACAATCTGTACGACTTTCTTCCATGAATGTGCAGCTCGAAAATAAGAACCTCGAACTCATTAATGAGGTCGGGGAGCGCGAAAGGCTTAACAAGGTTTTGCGTCAATCAGAGAAGGAAAATCGCGCGATTATTGATGCGGTTAGCGATATCATTTTTGAAACAAATATCGAGGGCCAAATATTGTTCATTAGCGCATCGTGGCGCAAGGTGACAGGCTTTGATCCCGATCAGTTTATTGGTAACGATCTCTTTAATCTCCTGCACCCGCAAGACCAGAAGCAGCAGCAAAAAGACTTCAGTTTGCTTATCAAAGGTCAGAAGCAAGCCTATCGTTCTTTCACGAGACTAAGAACCGCCGATGGCACATTTCGCGCCGTCGAAATTGCGATATCCATGATACGTCAGGATCAAAACCGTAATTTGCGCGTAGTTGGGACATTTACCGATGTGGAGGAGCGCAGACGGGCAGAGCGCGCGCTTAGCGAAGCCGAAAAGAAATATCGTACTATTGTAGAAAACGCAGCCGGAGGGATTTACCAACTTACGCCGGAGGGGCTTTATTTGAGCGCCAATCCCGCTATGGCGCGCGTGCTGGGTTACACATCGCCAGAGCAAATACTGCGCGAGGTCAAAAACGCTTATGAAACAGTCTACGACTCACCCCGCGCCCGTCAGGAAATTTATCAAATTTTGAGCAATCAAGCAGATTTCTATAACCATGAAACACAAGTGAAGCGCCGCGACGGCAAGAAAATCTGGGTGAATGAAAATATCCGCGCCGTTAAAGATGATAGTGGCAATATTTTGTATTTCGAGGGAAGCGTTGAGGACATCACACTGCGTAAGGGCTCGGAGATTGATCTTATGAAAGCCAAGATGGAATCTGACCTTGCCAACCGCGCGAAATCTGAATTTCTCGCGAATATGAGCCACGAGCTTCGGACGCCTTTAAACTCGATTATCGGTTTCTCAGAAATTATAAAGAACGAGACTTTTGGGCCAATTGAACAAAAATCATATTGGGAATACGCCAAGCATATTAATGAAAGCGGCGAAAGCCTTCTTCGTGTTATTAATGAGATTCTCGACATTTCGCGGATTGAAGCCGGTGACCGCCAGCTTAATGAAGGCATTGTTGATCTGGAGGAGACGATGGGCGATTGTCTTGATCTGCTTTCTAATAAGATTGAGAACAGTCAGATGAATGTTCTCAATACTATGCGTCATGTACCTAAGGTCATCGGTGAGAAGCTGGCGATCAAACAGATAATCATGAATTTGCTTTCGAATGCTGTGAAATTCACGCCTAGCGGTGGTCGTATTACACTATCCTATGAGGTTGATGCCCATGGGCAATTACATGTTTCTGTCACCGATACGGGCGTTGGTCTTGATGATAAAGAGATTGAAAAAGCTCTCTCCGCTTTTGGACAGATCGATAATGACCTCAACCGTAGCGGATCGGGTACTGGACTTGGTCTAACGCTTGTGAGCGCGCTAATCCGATTGCATGGCGGGCGTTTAGACTTATTCTCACAAAAAGGTCTTGGAACGACCGCGACAATTGTCTTCCCAGTTGATCGTTTGAGCATGCCAACTGATGCGGATGAAATCGCGTATGCTAATGAAGATGCCGCCGAAAAGAAGAAAATTGAAGAGACTCAGGAGCAACAAGAAAATAATTAAGGGGTTTTTCTAATCTACTGATTATAAATAATTTTTTCTATTTCTTCTGGATCTAGTTCAAGTATCTTTCTGGCAATATCAAAGCCAAAACCAGCGCGTCCTAAACGGGCGAGTTCCTTTTCGGGCTCGTTTTTCGTCGTAAGCGCAAATGAACCGATTTTTTTGCGGCGGCAAAATATGGCCGCGGCCTTCAGCTCCGCATTATTCTCGCAATCGCCGTTATCATTTTCGCGGGTGTCATGCTTGTAGACGTATTCTTTTATTCGATCACGCGAGAGGCCTTTTGCCGAGAGCTTTTGCTCAATCATCCGCAGCGAAAGACCTTTACGACGATATGAGGTAATCATAGAATTAAGATACACCTCATCGTTGAGAAGTCCCGAGCGCTCGAATTTCACAATAAGCGCATCAATAAGCGCGGCACATTCCTCTATATTTTGATCTGTATGAACCATGCAGGAGCGCTTGGACTTGCGCAGCATGACGCTGCGGAAATGTGCGCTGCTGGCCGAATAACGCTCAAGATAATAAAGACCGGAATTATGCAGATAGCTCTCGGTGATACGCTTTGGAATTTTCTTTCCATGCGGATTTTCGGGTTTTTTCTTTGACGCTTTTGGTTTAGTGTCCTCGCTCATACTTATAAGAATAGAGATGATGAGCGAAAATAACCAGACACTTTCACCGCGCCGCATTGGCCTCATAAATACCATTGGACTTATGACATTGGTTAAAAGGGAGGTTGGCCGCTTCCTCAAGGTCTATTCGCAGACAATTGTAGCGCCGGTTGTCACGACGCTTTTATTCTTTACCATTTTTGCACTGGCCTTTGGCGGGGCGGATAGGACGGCTGGGGGCTTACCCTTTCTGCAATTTCTAGCGCCCGGCCTCATAATGATGGCGATGGCGCAAAACGCTTTTGCCAATACGTCTTCCTCTCTGATTATCGGTAAAATTCAGGGCAATATTGTCGATATCCTGATGCCGCCCCTCTCTAGCATGGAGATATTTACAGGTTACCTTATTGGAGGTGTTTTACGCGGTCT
Organism: Bdellovibrionales bacterium; assembly: GCA_037969275.1. Lineage (GTDB taxonomy): Bacteria > Pseudomonadota > Alphaproteobacteria > Micavibrionales > Micavibrionaceae > UBA2638. Next base: position 3,519 of record JBBKXC010000080.1, read on the forward strand.
GTGTGTCGGTTTGCTTGCAATTGTAATACTGAGCTTCTTTGTGCATTTGCCATTGGCATCAATACCGCAGATTTTCCTTTTCGGGCTTTTGGGTACAATGATGATGGCGACACTGGGCATAATTGCCGGAGTATGGGCGGAAAAGTTCGATCATATTGCGGCCTTTACCAACTTTTTTGTGACACCACTGACGTTTTTATCAGGTACATTTTACTCCATAGAAATTCTGCCCGAGCCATGGCACCTGCTTGCGCTATATAACCCGTTTTTCTACATGATTGACGGGTTTCGCTCAGGATTTATAGGCCATGCGGATGAGTATTTTTATGCGGGAATGGCCCTGCTCGGCACAGTGAATGTGCTGCTTATGGGGCTGACCTACACTTTGCTGCGCCGCGGCTATAAAATAAAGAGCTAAACAATATGAATAATTATGTGGTAAAATAAGACAATGGATGGTGATGACCACAAAAATAGCGATAAGGACAATTCCTCAAACGAGCAGGTGAGCCTCGGCTATTTTAACGACAATCTCATAAAACCCTTTCTTCTTGAAGCTTCCAGTTTTCGCGGGAGAAGTGTTCGCATGGGCAGCGTGCTGGATGACATCTTGCAAGCACATGACTACCCAAAACCTGTGGCGCATCTTGTTGCCGAGACGGTGACGCTGGCGCTATTGCTTTCGGCAATGCTCAAATATGAAGGTATTTTCACGTTGCAAGCGCAAGGTGATGGCCCAATCAAAATGCTGGTTGCGGATGTAACGTCAGAGGGTGAGGTTAGAGCCTGCGCCAGTTTTCATGAAGATCGGCTAGAAACTGCGCGCGCGCAGCTATCCGCCATGAAAAGTGTCGAGAGTTCCCAGAACCATTTAGCGCAATATCTTGGAAAGGGCTACATTGCCTTTACCGTTGACCAGCCGAGCGGCGAGCGGTATCAGGGCATTGTTGAGCTTCGCGGTTCCTCACTCGTTGATTGCGTTCAGCATTATTTCACCCAGTCCGAGCAGATCGGCACTGGAATTAAGATGGCAGTTGGTCTTCGTGACGGAGAGTGGCGCTCTGCCGGTATTATGCTTCAAAAAATGCCGGAAGAAGAGACTGTGCGCTTTCAGAGTAATCAGGTTAATCTTGATGAAGATGATTGGCGCAGGGCGATGGTGTTTTTACACTCCTGCACAGATGAAGAGTTGCTAAGCCCCGAATTGACCCCCAATGAATTGCTGGGACGTTTATTCCTTGACGAGGGCGTGCGGGTGTTCGAGCCGCGCGCTATTGTTAAGTCATGCCGATGCTCGGAGGAGCGCGTTGAAGCCGTTCTGATGATGATGAGCGAGGATGATGTTGATTACATGGACAATGACGGTGAAATTTCCATGAAATGCGAGTTTTGTAGTCGTGAGTATATTTTCGAGACCTCCGACGTATATAAAAAACTCAAAAACGCCAAGGCCAAGAGCAAAGACCCTCAATCCCATTAAAATATTTATAATGTGACGATCAGAGTATCTGGAATTTTTTTACAGATCGGCTTATAGTCATTTTTATGAAGAAAAGAATCGCACTCCTATGTTTAAGTCTTTCCGTAATTGCTGTGGGCGCTTGTACATCGCACCCTAGCCCGGAAGGAAAACCGATGCCGGGGATGACCTTTAATCATCTCGGTCCGATGAAGCTGAAGGTGGCCGAAGTTTTACATGCCGAGAGCATGGCGGCCAATAACGCTTTCCCGATTGATTTCTCCGTTCCGCTTGATGATTATTTGAAGCTCTATATTAATCGCAGATTCCAGCCGTTTGGCGGAACTGAAACGCTCACCATTACGGCTGAAGATGTGCAGGTTGTTCATACTTTGAAAGATTCAGAAAGTGGCATGGCCAATTTTATCGGCGTGGCTAAAGTTGATAGCTATGCTGTGACCGTGGTTATAAATATGTCCTTGGAAGACAAGCACACAGGCTCATTAAGAGGGCGCCGCTTTACGGCCAAGCGCGTAATTAATGTTTCTGAGCATGCATCCATTGCCGAGCGCGAAAAACGCCAGATGGAAGGTATTGAGGCGCTGTTTGCCAATATTGATGCCAGCGCGTTGGAAATCCTTAAAAACCAATACGATCTCTAATCCAAAAATCCTTCCGCTGTAATTATAAGCTGATTTATAGCCTTTAAGTTGCTTGTCTTAGCGCTGCCAGAAGCGTGGCGAGAGTAGCACGAGCATTGTGAAAATCTCTAGGCGTCCTAGTAGCATTCCCGCGCTTAATATCCATTTGGCGCTATCTGATAAATCCTTGAAATTTCCATTCGGCCCAATTGCGCCAAGGCCGGGACCCACATTGGACACTGCCGTAACAGCGCCGGACATGGCCTCGAGAAAGTCCATGCCAACTAGTGACAGCGCAATGGCTATAATGGCGCAGCAAAACATATACATAAAGAAGAACCCCATAACCGACATCGGCACATCGGGGGGGATGATTTTTCCATTATAGTGGGGAATGAAAACGCCATGGGGGAACAATAGGCGCCTTATTTGTGTGATGGTTACTGCGAAGAGAACCTGAAAGCGGAAAATCTTGATACCGCAAGACGTTGAGCCCGCGCAGCCGCCAACCAACATGATGAAGAAGAAAATTGAAACAGGAAAGCTGCCCCAGCTGTTGTAATCGCCATTGGCATAGCCTGTGCCCGTCATAACTGAAACGACATTAAAGAGAGAGCGGCGCAGCGCCTCGGGAGTGTCTACACCGTTGTATAGTACCAGATGCGCACATACGAGGGCTGTTGTAATTAAAACTACACAGAAGAACCAGCGGACTTGTGTGTCTTTAATGAGCGGCACCATGCTGCCGCGCACGGCTTTGAGGTATAGAACAAAGGGAAGGCCACCGATCAGCATAAATGTGATTGCGACGATCTCCGGCCAGATTGTATCGTGGTAATGCGAGAATGAAGAATCAAATGTAGAAAAGCCGCCAGTAGATATTGTGGTCATGGCATGGGCTATCGCATCAAAAGTCTCTAAACCGCTGAGGATATAACATATGATGCAAAGAGCCGTTAAGGCGACGTAAATCATACCGATAGAGGAGGCGAGCTGGGCGGCGCGCGGCAGAACCTTCTCGCTCTCCGAGAGCTCGGTACGGAAGATCTGCATCCCCCCGATATTCAAGAACGGGAGAACGGACATCGCCATCAAAATAATACCAATCCCGCCAAGCCATTGCAAAATAGCGCGCCAGAGCAAAATGCCTGGCGGCGCGTAATCCAAACCGACAATGACGGTAGAGCCAGTGGTGGTAATCCCCGACATCGCTTCAAAGAAGGCATCGGTGAAGCTCATATCAAGCTCGGAGAGCGTAAAGGGTAGGGAGGCGAAAACAGCCAGCCCAAACCATGTCAGAAAAATGAGCATAAAGGCTTGGCGCGTATTGATTTTAATGACTTGAGAATTATTGCTGAGAATTAAGGAGCCGCCGAAAAAGGCCGTGATGACAATACTTATAAAGAATATCTTCCAATCTTCATTGCCGAAATATAGATCTGCAAGCATAGGCAAAACCATGCTGATCGACATAATCGAGATCAGAATTCCAACAACAAACAAAACCGGCTTAAAATTCAAGGTGGTACCCTTTATGTGTAGGCCTAAATAGTCATACCTATATTTTTTACCATAGATTTACATTTAGGCAAAAGATATAGGATTACATACGTTTTATATGAAAAAGCCGAACCCTTATGAGGTTCGGCTTTTAAATTTAGGAATAAGTATTCTTATTCAAATGTGATGTTCACACGGCGGTTAGCTGGCTCGCGAACGTTATCAGGTGTCTCCACCAAAAGCTCGTTCTCGCCGCGGCTATCTACCATCATGACATTGGCATCAATACCGCGCTGCGTTAAAGCATCACGAACATTGTTTGCGCGCTTGAACGCCAGCTTCTGGTTGTAATCGCCAGGGCCTGATGTATCAGCGTGACCAATGATATTGATTTGTCTCGGAGGATTCTTTTTGACTTCATCAGAAACTGCGTCCAGCACGTTAAGAGCGCCTGAACCTAGGTCTGAAGCATCCCAGTTGAAGAATACAAGGTAAACTGCATCTTCAGGTGCCATTGGCTCTGCAAGAGGAGCAGCAACCGGCTCCGCCGCTGGAGGTTGCAACATGCCTTCAAGTTTCGTAATTGCATCAGCAAAAGCATTTTTGCAATTCAGAATGTCGCCTTCCTGCCAGTTTTCTTCCTGCTGTTCAATCCAGCAGTCAAACATCGCTTGTGTATAAGCCGCTTCTTTCGGAGCAACTTCACGTGCGCCAAGATCAAATGCGATCATGAGGCGGCCGCGGGCGGCGCTAAGTTCCTGAATATATGGCTCTTCAAGGTTCCAGTCTGTGACCGGCTCAGGCGTTACAGCCTCACCAGCCGCAGCGGCTAGACCCTTACGTGCGAAGTGCAGCGCATCAGGATAGTCAAACATTTCGCGTAACTCGCGGTTTGCAAAGATGCGATACTCATCAGCCAGTGCCTGTGTGAACGGGCTACCAACTGCCTGGGTTTCATTCAGCGCATCGACTTCGCTAAAGCTGTCAAAAACTGTACAGCCACTGATTACCACCAGACCGGCCATCAGTATAAAATTCCGAACCATTTTCATGTATTTTGCTCCAATAAAGCTTGATTAATTTACTTTCAAAGCACTCTTTTAATAGTGAAAGTCATGAATGTAAAGGCGTCAATCGTAATTATTACCAATTTTTTGAGATAACATATTGTTTGTGGCGGATAAATTTTTTTTATATGGTAATACCCTGAATTAAAACAATAGTTTTAGCGCAGCGTGTCATTTCTATATATAAAGCTTGACTTTCTGCGGTAAAAATACGAAGTTCCTGCGCCTAGGGCCTTTGCCCTACCCCTAACAACAAATAAGAACCATGCTTTGACATTCCCGGAGCGCTTTCACCTAATTATGGTGATGTTTCGGAATATCTTATCGCAAAATGAGTAGGAGTATCTCACCACTATGAATAAGCCATTTATCGGAGAAAAAATTGCAATCCTCGTAGCCAACGGTTTTAACGAGCAAGATTTGACACACACACAGCGCGCGCTGCAAAGTAAAGGCGCCAATACACGCATTATAGGCATGGATCAGGGGCTGGTGAATAGCTGGACTGGCGATAGCTGGGGGCATCATTTTGCGTCTGACGCTGTACTTAGCACGGCTCTGGCGGCTGATTTTGATATGTTGGTAGTGCCGGGTGGACGCCGCAGCGTTGAAAAGCTTAAACTTACCGCTCATACGCGCCGTTTCATCGGTGGTTTTATGGATGCTGGTAAACCTGTCGCGATATTTGATGACGCGCTGGAGTTACTTGTATTTGCAGGACGAGTGCAAGGCCGAACAGTTGCTGGCCCTGAAGGCTCAATGCAAGCGGCTACAGATTCTGGAGCGACCTCATCTGAAGAGATCTGCGTAATTGATGGCGCACTGATCAGCGGATATAACGCCGATATAAATGTATATGTCGAAGCCGTTATCGAGCATTTTTCAAGCATCCCGTCTATGAAAGTTGCCGCATAAGCTATGAAGGCTGAAATCCAAGCAATCGTTGAGGACATACAAAGTGCCCTAGCATTGCTAAGGAGGCATCTTTGACTGGAATAATGCACTTTTAAAACTTGAAGAGTTGAACGCGCTTTGCGAAGACCCTGATTTATGGGCCGATACCGAAAAAGCACAAGATATTATGAAGGAGCGCACGCGGCTGGATAAGAAGGTCTCGTCCGTTCTTGATATCGAACAAATGCTCAATGACAATATAGAGCTCATTGATATGGGTGAGAGCGAAGGCGATGAGGCCATCGTTCGTGAGTCCGAAGATATCCTCGAAAAATTAAAAGCAAAAGTTGAGCGCCGCCAACTTGAGAGCCTGCTCTCGGGCGAGGCGGATGGTAATGATTGCTATCTCCAGATCAATGCGGGCGCCGGCGGTACAGAAGCGCAAGACTGGGCAGATATACTTCTGCGCATGTATTTGCGCTGGTGCGATCAACGCGGCTTTAAAACTGAAGTGATGGAGCGGAGTAACGGCGAAGAGGCCGGTATTAAATCAGTCTCTATTAAAGTCGAAGGCGAAGATGCCTATGGCTGGATGAAAACCGAAACGGGCGTACACCGCCTTGTTAGAATATCCCCTTATGATTCTAGTGCGCGCAGGCATACCAGCTTTGCTTCTGTCTCTA
>JBBKXC010000081.1:0-16137 GCA_037969275.1 Bdellovibrionales bacterium
AACAATAACCTTTTGCCAAAGCCCTTATTTTTGTGGTACAACCGCGCGAAGTTGTGCTAATAATAGCCTTCCTATAGGGGTGTAGCTCAGTTGGTAGAGCGACGGTCTCCAAAACCGTAGGTCGCAGGTTCGAATCCTGTCGCCCCTGCCATTCAGTCCACCAATCCATCGACATTAGAGAATATCGGCGCTGAAGCGCGGCTTTCCGCGCGCCTTCGCGCTATGGACTAATCCGGCACGCGCGGAGAACATCACAAACACCCCGTTTCTGCCCTATATTCTCAACTGGCCATTTCACCGCGTGTCGGCAGTAAACTTCCCTGATTTACAGGGGGATAACAGGGGGTTTAATTTTTACATATTATTGGAGGGTGGTAACGAGAAAAAGCCTGAAGTACACCTTGTATTATTATGCGCGGTGTCCAACTTGTGCTGACGGGGTGCAATTATTCAACAATTACAGCTGGTTAAGTAGAAATTTTTTCTCGTAATCCTAAAAAAAATATTTTAATGTACGCATTTGTTAAAATCAGCGAGAATTTTATTATGTTGCAAAAACTCCTCAAAATGCAGGGTTTTCAAAAATGTCAGCTTTCAGATACTGACATTCTTGAAAACATTACAGAGGCCATTCTGATTATAGATTCTGAATGGAATCTAGTTTTTATGAACAAGCACGCTGAGAATATCACACGCCAAAAACAAACAAAAATTTTAGGAAAAAATTTCTTTCATATTTTTCCAGACAATCATGGCGTTGTACATGAAGAGTGCTACCGCAAAGTAATGGAAACGCGCCAGGCAGATACCATTGAGGCATTTTACGAGCCGTACGATGCTTGGCTTATTATTAAAGTTTTTCCAATTGAAACGGGCGGAATAGGTTTAACATTTGAAGAAAATACCCTACGTAAAAGAATGGAGATTATTGCAGCTAGCCAGAGCGACGCTTTAAACCTTGCATTGGCAGGTGCCTCCTTAGAAGAAGTTCTAAATGTGCTGGTGTTGGCAGTAGAAAAACAGGCTGGCCATAAAGCTCTCGCTTCTATTCTGTTAGTGAGCGAGGACGGGAAGCATCTTGTTCATGGAGCTGCACCGGATTTGCCGGATTCATATTGCGAAGCAGTTGACGGCATAGCAATCGGGGACAATATGGGTTCTTGTGGCACATGCGCGCATCTTGGTGAATTTGTGATCGCGGAAGATATAGAAAATGATAGGAAATGGAGAGATTTTCGTGATCTGGCTTTACAAAATGGATTACGTTCTTGTTGGTCTATGCCTATTTTTTCTTCCCAAAACAAATCTGTTCTTGGCACTTTTGCCGTTTATTACCCGCAACCTAGAAAGCCCGTCGAAGCCGATAAGCATATCGTTGAAATTCTCTCTAAAACCGCCGCTATTGTTATGGAGAGAAACCGCGAAAATATGGCGCGAAAAAAAGCGGAGAATGATGTTAATCTAAGCGTAGAAACCCTTAATAAACAGCGCCGTCTTTATGAGACAACTTTGTCAAACACCCCTGATTTAGTCTATATTTTCGATCTAGAAGGGCGCTTTACGTATGCAAATAAAGCGTTGCTGGAAATGTGGGGGAACACTTGGGAGGAATCCATTGGCAAGACCTGTTTAGAATTAGGATATGAGCCTTGGCATGCTGATATGCATATGCGCGAAATAGAGCAAGTTATTAAAACCAAAAAACCAATTCGTGGAGATGTACCCTTTGCCGGTACGCATGGACGGCGGATTTATGATTATATTTTTACGCCAGTCATCGGGGAGGATGGTGAAGTCGAGGCTATAGCAGGTACGACGCGGGATGTAACAGAGCGCAGGGAAGCCGAAGAAGCCGCGATTAAATCGGAGGAAAGGCAACGTCTTGCTTTGGAAGCTTCTCACAGTTTCGGTATATGGGATTGGGATGTAAAAAATGACTTATTTACTGCGGATGAGCGCTTTGGAGCTATGTTTAATCTCTCGCCCGAAGAAGCGAAAAAGGGTGTGAAACTTGAGCAGGTCGTTCAATATATTCATGAAGATGATATTGCACGTGTCAAAGAGGTTATTGAAAAAAAGCTTAGTAGCGGAGGTCCTTACCAAGAAGAGTATCGCATTAAACAAAAAGATGGGTCTATATCCTGGGTTTCTGTTAAAGGGCATATTCAGCTTAATGAAAAAGGCGAGGCTGTACGCTTTCCTGGCGTTGGCGTGGATATTACACTCGAACGCAATGCTATTGATGCGTTACGAGAGGCTGACAGAAAGAAAGACGAGTTTTTGGCCACTTTAGCGCATGAATTACGCAATCCGCTCGCCCCAATCCGTAATGCGCTCTATGTGATCAAGTCGGATAAATCATCCCTTGAATCACTACAACAGTCACATGATTTGATTGAACGTCAGGTAAATCAGATGGTGCGTCTGGTTGATGATTTAATGGATGTTTCACGTATTACACGTGACAAAATTACTTTATCCAAAGAACCCCTAGCGATAGAAAAAATTATTAACAATGCCGTGGAAATTGTGCAGCCACTTATTGAGGCATATGGTCACAGTTTAATCGTAAATCTTCCACCGAATCCGATTATTATTGAAGGAGATTTAGTCAGGCTGTCTCAAGTTTTTTCCAATCTTATTAATAATGCAACTAAATACACAGAAAAAAACGGTACTATTCAAGTGGATGTGACTTCTTTGGACGATAGTGTGGAGATAAGTATCACGGATAATGGTATTGGCATCCCGGAAGAAAAAATACATCATATATTTGATATGTTTACGCAGGTTGATGGAGCATTGGAGCGCTCACAAGGTGGACTGGGCATAGGGTTAACTTTGGTCAAACGACTTACTAATTTGCATGGCGGTGAAGTAAATGTTCAAAGTGAAGGCCTTGGCAAGGGATCCAAGTTTACTGTTCGCTTGCCACTTGACGTTTCACAAGATCAAGCCGTTTCCAAGCAAGGAACCCCGCTTCTTGATGTTTTTTCTAAGCAAGAGGTTAAAGTGCTTATCGTTGATGATAACAAAGACGCGGCACAAACCATGGGTTGGCTTATGGAGGCTTTAGGATGCACCGCTAAAGTTGTGAACAACGGATCATCGGCGATTGAAACCGCACCTGATTTTCAGCCTGATCTGATCTTGCTTGATATTGGTATGCCGGACATGAATGGGTATGAAGTATGCAAGGCCATGCAGGAAATGCCAGAGTTGAAAGACACTGTTTTTACAGCTCAAACCGGCTGGGGACAACCGGAGCATCGAAAAAAATCTAAAGAGGCTGGCTTTCACCATCATTTAGTTAAACCAGTTGAAATGGCTGCTTTAGAACCAATTTTGAATGAGATTAAAAAACAGAAAGAAAATAAATCTTCCTCCTACGATGGATGTGGTTGAAGGCCTTAAAGTAGTACGGGGCCGCAGAGTATCTTTAACTTTTAGTGCTATGATATTATCTGGAGAATAATTATCAGCAAACTATCGCCCCTGCCATTCAAGAAATCACGCTTTTTCAGCATTAAAGACAGTGGTATAACCATTGATGAGCGTACGTTTGCGCCATGTAATTCAAAGTTCGAAAGGTGCTAAATCTGTATTATCCGATACTTCGTGAAGGCTTCAAAACTATTGTCGTAATTCATATTATCATATTTAATTGGCTGACAAAGATTTTATAAAGGCCAGCAGATTTTTCTGTAAATTTTTGTCTTTAATAGAGTAGAAAGCCTTTATTAAGGCTTCGGCTTCATCGCTTTGTAAAATTTTATCGTCAACGTTGGGTATATAGGGTTCGGTGGCTGGCTCTAAATCTTCAAAAAAATAGTTGACCGGAACATTCAAAAATCCGGAAATTGCAAATAATCTTCCGGCACTAACGCGATTAACACCTTTCTCATATTTTTGAATTTGTTGAAACGTAAGGTTAAGTGCTTCGGCCATATCTGCCTGACTAAACCCCAAGAAACGTCTTTGTAGTTTGATACGTTTTCCTACATATTCGTCGGTATTTCCTGCGCTTCTTTTATTGGGTTCAGCATGTTCTTTTTGATGTGATGACATAATAAACTCTTATTCTTTACATGTGCGTTATAGCGTGTAAAGTTTCTATAGTATTATTATATTCTTACAAAAGAATTTGAAATAGTTAATTTATATTTCGAATAATTTCGTCGTCATTGCTTGCGTCAAAATTTTCCAATGATTCTAATAATTGCCGAATTTGAATAGGAGATTTATTTGCAATTCCGTTAAGTATATAAATGACTGTTTGCATATCCGCATTTGATTTATTTTGTAATTTTACCTCCTCGATAAAAACGCCACTTGCATACGTAATTAAGTTTTCAGTCGCATTAAAACCTGCTTTGTTTAACTCTCCTTTAAGATATAGGAGAGAGGATAAAATCGAGATGGTTTCTTTTAATTCACACTTATGTTCCATAGCGTCTCACTTCAGTTTGATTGTTAGTATGTATAGATTTACGGTTTGCTTCTTGTTCAAAAAATTCGGATTTGAAGAAATCATCTGAAAGGATAGGAGAATTGTGTCTCAAAACAGGAAGCTCACCTCCTTTATAGTCGTATCCGAACTGAAGAATGGGGTCATAAATCCCGCAAATGTTTTGACATTTTTGATGTATTTTTTTATTTACTGGCAATTTCACGCCATAAATATGTTCACCTGTATTCGAATAAACCACAGGCTTACCGGTAAATTCGACATCATAACCGGCCCTCCTAAATACCTTATCGGCGACAACCTCAATTACAATCCCCCAATAAGCATCAAGGCCGCGCTGTAAACCGCGCTCCATTGCCGCTAACAATAATTGGTTAGTAACAATTTTTGTTTGTGCACGATTAAGTAGATCACGGTTAACCGCCATACGGCTAAGCTCGTGATGTTTAGGTGAGGAAGGGGGAGAATAATTACCGTCAAATACATTTGAAAAATGCTCTTTCAGCATATATGGAGCCGTTGTAGGTCCAGTTCTTATTGTGCCTAGAATCTCTCCGTCTTCATTACGTTTAATAAGGTACTCTGCAAAACGCGTGTCGTATTGATCGCATTCTTCAAAGCTTCCGGTAACCTCGTTAGAATTAACATAGATGCTAGTCCATTCCTCCATAATGATAGAGCTTTGATATCTTAACTCAAATTGCTGTGAGATCGGGGCGCCCATGAAGCGATTTTCAGTTGCCCATGTTACACATTCAATCATTGATCAATCTCCCCTAAATCCAATTAAAACTGTAATTAAGATTAAGAAGAAAATATCAAATTGAGGGTACTACTGTTTCTGGTAGGGGGGGCAAACTAGTGTGGGTTTTATAATTTCCAGCCGTAATGCCTTAGTAACCGCATATATGCGGCCATAAGCCTCAAGTTTATTGAAGATCTTATTCCAATGGAAACGAATGGTGTTAATACTTATATTAAGTATATCGGCAATTAGATCATCGGTTTTTCCTTCGGATGCCCACTGCAATATTTCTATTTCACGTTTGGTTAAATCAATATCATTTTCTGCCTTATGCATTTGTCTGTAAGTCTCATGAAAATAAACACTGAGTAAATGTAAAGAAGCAAGCGTTGCATAATCCTTTGTTTGAGACTTGTCCTTACCCACCCGCGCTAATCCGAAAGCAGAAATTTCTCCGTATTTACCGGGCATTGAAAAAGCGAGGCCGTCATGAAGACCGGATTCACCAGCTTCAGCCATAACTTGCCCAGATAATGAAGATACTTCTTGTTTCTTTAACAAATCGTCCCAGAAAAAAGGTTTTTGTGTTTTTGTCAATTGCTGCGCGACCGGGTCATGATCCATATAACCGACATCGTTATAGTAATCTACCCAATGTTGCGGATAACTGCTTACGAGTCCATGCTGGCGCGGTAACCCTAAAGAAGGATGATCTGTCATCAAGCTATATACAACTCGGCCGTATCCCAATTTGCTGGCAATGGCGCAATACCTACCGAATGCTTCATCCGGGGTTGTTGAATTATTTATTTGCTCGATATAATTCCCTAAATCATGCATGACGATGCCCCAAAATATAAATTCGTTATATTTATTATAAATACATAATTGCTTAAGCGCTACCTTAGGTTATAATTTTTGTTTTGAGAAGGCTAATTCTGAAGCGCTAATGTCCTAATATGGTATCTTATAGGCTGGTTTAATTCCCTATATAGGGAATTAAAATTTTTCATTATTAGCTCACATGTTATTATTATGGAGAGAAAATATTTATCACCTGATTACAACACCTGCCATTCAAGACAATCACGCTTTTTCAGCATTAAAGACATCGGTGTAAACATTGATGAGCGTAAATTTTGCAATCTTGCCATTACAATAGTTACAAAATTTCTATTTCAATATCAGCATAATAATTACCAAATGGTTTTAAAGTAGATTACAAGCTTGATTAGATAACTATTTTCCATGTTGTCATGTTAGGTTAGTGCAAATGTAAGCTAATGTATAAGTCAGAAGAATGAATCTATGAAAATTGTTGCTATTGGTGGTGGAGAAATAGGGCGATTTGACGCTAGGGTTAATACCACCCCAATTGATAGAGAGATTGTTAGGCTTTCCAATAAAGCAACACCACGGTTTTTGTTTATTCCAACCGCCAGCTCAGAAAACGAAGAATATTGTGCTGCCATTTTTAAGCAATTTAGCAAAAAGCTCGGATGCCGGGTTGATATTCTGCTTCTGAAAAACACAGATCCGGATCCTGAATTTATTGAAGAGAGGTTTGCTCGGGCAGATATCATTTATGTTGGAGAGGGTAATACACTCCGAATGATGAAGCGTTGGCGTAGATATGGTGTAGATGTTGCACTTCGAAAAGCGGCGCAACGTGGCGCTGTTTTATGTGGGTCGAGCGCCGGTTCTATAGCGTGGTTTACGCATGGCAATAGCGATTCATTAAAATCAGAAGAAAACCCGCATAAGCTTATTCGGGTAAAGGGATTGGGGTTTATTAAAGCGTTGATTTGTCCCCACTACGATAAAGAAAGTGCACGCAAAGAGTCGCTCAAAGAAATGATGAAAACGACAAGTGGTGTTGCGATTGCTTTGGAAGATTGTTGTGCGATTGTTATTGTAGATGATGAATATCGAGTTTTATCCTCTGTTAAAGGCCGTAAGGCCTATAAGGTGTACTGGAAAAAAGATACGTTCCACAAGGAGGTTATCGAGCCCTCTAGTACGTTCATGCCTTTAATCCCGCTTTTGAAAAAGCCATAGCCTTAGTCACAAAAGGAGAAGTCATTGCGCGGACGAGAGCGCTGTAGTTCATTTGAAATTCTATTTCATCCCCAATGATAAGATGACATTCATCAGTATCGAGAATGATATGATCGCTACTGGATCCTATAATTCCAATTCCGGGCGGCGGCGTGAGCCCGGCTGGATCCGTATCTTGTTGCCCAAGGGCCACTATACTCTGAGTGATGGTTCCCTTATTAGTAAGAAGCGGCTTTTCGCCAAAGGCAGTCTGAGCTATTTCCCCCCATGGCTGGGATGGTTTGCGCTTGGACTCGATAACTTCGGCTACAAGCTTAAAAGCATCATTATGCAGCCCCTCTATGGGTTTTCTGTTAAGAGGGTTCAGCCCTAATAAAATAGACTCCCCCAAACGTAAATTATTTATTCGGCCTGTATCGACACCGCTTAACGCCCATTCGAGATTGGCTGAATTTCCGCCTGAAACAATATCCATCTCGAAACCGAAGATCGCATCAATTGAATCGGCTATAGAGGATAACTTACCCATGTTTTCTGCATCTGGTGACACACCGCTGCGGCAAGCAAGATTGGTCCCAAGACCTTTAAATTCTATATTTGGAAGCAATAGCGTACCGCGCACAATGTCTTCAACATCTTCGGGCATTATGCCTTCTCGTAAATCCCCATGCTCCACCATAAGGACAATTCCATGTATTTTCCCAGTCCTCTTTGCAATTTCAGAGATGGCTTTAATAACTTCAGGTTCTGTATTGCAGCTTATATCGGCATAAGCGACAACATATTCAATTTGGCTGAGCATAGGAGAGCGGATCAGCATTGTTGGCATGCTCATTCCTGATTCTTGCATGCGCTTTATATTTTCGATGCGGGAATCGCCGATTGTTTTCACGCCGGCATCAATCAGGACTTTTGCAATTTCCGGCGATCCTAGTGCTGCTTTTGTTATGCCAGTAATTGAGATGCCTTGCAGTGAAAGGCGCTGAACTAATATACGGGCATTGTGATGAATTTTGTGAAGATCAATTTCGAGGCGCGGTGCAGTTTCACCAAATTTCATTGTGCAACCGCAGGCATCTTTCTTTCAAGCGTCGGGAAAGCTAAAAGAACCATCTCCACCAGATGATCGGGGGAGCGGGTTAAGGCATCTGTTACGGGGATACCTAGTATATCTTCATAACGCGTGATTGCTGCGCTAATCTCATCATTACTTAAATTTTCGTGGTTAATCGTTATGCCAATAACTCTTGTATCGGCAAATGTTTCGATTAAATTGATTTCGCTTGTTGCGGTTGGCATTGCCACGTCAGGATAATCACTAAGGTTTACCCGCCCGGGAGCATGTTGCAGGATTACGGCATCAGGACAGCTTCCTCTAAGAATATACGCGGAGGTTAGATAGGCTGGATGACTTAGCGCACCCTGTCCCTCTACAATTATGACGTCCGGATTTTCTTGTTCGAAAGCCTGTATTACAGCATTTTCCATTTCGCCGGAGCAAAATTGCGGCGCAATAGCATCAATGGCAATACCATGCCGCGCACCCTGAATTAAACCTGTTTGCCCTGTTCCGATCATGACGGCCTTTATACCGTAATCATTCAATGCTTTGGTCAAGATGGTGGCGGTGGTGCGCTTGCCGATTGCCCCATCCGTACCAAGTACGGCAATGCAGGGACAAGTGACTTCACTGATACGGCCAGAGAAAACCTTTAAATCTTTTTTATCGCGCGGCTTACGTACATCAAGAATAGTGACGTTATTTTTTGCGCTTGCTGCGGCAAATTCTGGGTCGTCATTTAAAAACTGATGCAAGCCATTTACAATATTCATACCTAGATTGATGGCTCCTAGCATAATAGTGCGTTCATCTTTAGATAACATGCCGCTTAAGGGAGCCATACCATATATAAAGCTATCCGGCGTGCCGCCAGCTACCTTTAGAGCTTCGGCAAGATCTCGGCAAATAGGAATATCATTAGGGCTGTCATCCAAGACGGTGCCGCAATCTTGGCCTGCCTTTGTGCTATCTATGACCGCAAGAATTTTATATTTTTCTGAATAACGAATAAGACCGTTAGCAGTTTTACCATCAATCCGTCCAAAATTATCTTCGCAATAAATGATAGCTGTTTTAGGTTTATTCGGCTTGATAGGAAATTGTGATTTTTCTTGTTTATTTGTCTTCTTTGGAAAAGTAACGATGGGCATATTTATGCCTCCTATTTTGCAAACGCTTATAAAAATGCGCTCATGCATCCACCCCGTACAATACAGGGGTCGCATTTCAAAGCCTGAATAGGCGAAAAAAACTATAAAGCTAAAATTTGCGAAAAAGAGGTGAGCTGTTTTGTGCTCTCACATATTGCCATATCAGGCAGATATTCTTCGGAAAAAATAATTTCAATAAGTAGCTTATGTCAAACTATGGTGTATTAGTAGTGGTTTTAGGCCATTTTGTCAAATTCATACTTGTCTTGCTTTTCTAGGTTTGAACCAAAGTTTGTACGTCATCAGAGCGCTTTAAAAAAATCACGCAGAATTAAAAAAATTTACAATCCCCATTTACTATTAAAATAGGCTTCAAGGCTGGCGCGTTCTGCTGCGCTCAAAGCATGATCAAACATTAAAATCTCTGCCATGTCTCCAAGAAAGAAACTGCCAGTTGGGGCAGCATTACCGCGTCCACCAACTGAAAAAACATTGTTGGTGGGCTGAATGTTTCCGGTTTGGTTATTTGCAGGCAGTATAGTTTCTGTTAAAGCGCCATCTTGATAAAAATCCCACATTGTATTGTTATGTGCGAATTCTACTGTGTGCCATGCGGTGCTAATGGCGTTATTGCCCGTACCGCCCCAAGCCCACGATCCTGGCGCAGTTGTGACTACGGCCCCTTGTACAATGCCACCATTTAGCCCAACTTCGTATGTTGTCTCTTTATTAATAATAATGCGGCCATTTGTGTTTGTCGGATTAACAACTGCATACATAGTGAATGCATTGTTATTCAAATCGAGTGTTGGCACACTAGCGTCTGTTGCAAATAATGCATCGCCGCCGTCAAAATTAAGAATGTCGCGCCCGTTTTTAGCTGCTACTGATAATGTAGGCCGGCGAGACGGGGTTGCATGGCTCATGTCATTGTTGTTCCCCGACCTATCTTCCCATGTCGCTGCATCGCCTCCAGAAAGTCCGCTTTCACTTGCGCCTTCTGGGACGCCGTCACCATCAAGATCGTTTGCATCCAGCCAAAGTAATATGCCGGGTACATCATTTGGCGCAAAACCTCTGAAGTTAAATGCCGTCGTTGCTGCTATGCCTGCATAAGCGTTACCGTTCAAATCTTGAAACGCACCTGCAGCGATTAGAATGTAGACATCTGTGGCTATCGGATAATCATTGGCGGGATTAATCGTAATTGTATTGCTGCCGCCGCCTGTGACCAGTCCTGTTGTGACATCAATTGTTTCAAGCAAAGCATTGTCCGCTGTGCGCCTGATTTCGATATTCCCAACATTTTTATTAACGGCTTCGCTAAATGTGATGACGATATTTTCGGTTAACACCACATCGGTGTCGTTATCAGCAGGACTTGAATCTGTGGCAGGATTAAATGTTGGCGGTGTAACATCATTGGAGGTTGTGAAGTTTAGCGCGCCACTGGTTATTCCTGCAAAGGCATTGCCGTCTGTGTCTTGTATAACATTATTGCCGATGGTGAGCTCGTAATCGTTGGACAGATCAAGCGCGCCTGTAGGGTCAATGGTTACAACGGCTCCGGCGATGGTGACTTGCGCGCCGTCCGTAATCGGGATCACGTGGTTATCCGATCCATCTGTCGTATCGGTTAGAATAATGTTTCCGACATTGGCCTGCACGTTTTCGTTAAAATTCAGAACAATATTTCCTGCGCCATTAAAGGCTGGCTCGTTATCGGCAGGCGTTGAGCTATTCAAGGTCGGCGCGGTCATATCATTGATAGCAATGACGGTGCTGGTGAAGGCCGTGATTGCATTCAAGCTGTTTGCTGCGCCGATAATCGTGCCGCCATTTAGATTGAGCGCATCCACCGTAACGCCCGCCGCGCCGACATCTGCTGCTATAAAGACATGACGGAAGACAAGCTGCGTGGCGCTAGAGGCCGCTTCATTATAAATAAAGTTGCGTGCATTGGCATCAATAAAGCCCGTAATGTGAGGTGATCCTGTGACGCTTACATCTTGGGTAAAGGTGAGCCTTATATCGACATTGTTACCAACAAATTGCGGCCCGGTGATTAACTCGGGCGCTTTATTGATGAAAGGTGCGGCCTTTGTGCCTGTCGGCGGCAAAGGATTGATCAGATCAAGGCTTGTAAAAGCAGATTCTTGACGGGTTTTCAACGCTGCCCCGGTAAGTTTGGCGGTTGCGCCCGAAATAATTGTGAGTGTCACGATATCGGCCTGAGCGCCATTTTCCGCATCCACTCCAACATTCGGCGCAACATTGATGGCCCCTGCGCGCACCTGAATAGTGGTGGTGATGCCGTTATCTGTTACATCAATATCCGTTCCCAGCAAATTTACCGTACCGCCCGGTACATTTACGACAGAGATACCGCCTGAACCAGAGATGAATTGTACGAACCCGCCATTGGTCGTTGTGACGGTAAGAACGCCCGCATTAAATTGCAAGATGACATCACCGCCTCCAGAAGCTGAGATATTGGCCAGCGCGCCATTGCTGAAATTGATTATCCCAAAGCGGCCATTTGGCACTGTTATGGCGGTATCAAATGGTAAATTCACGCCAGCGCCTATTAAAACGCCGCCCACATCATACGCCAAGCCTGTGCTGAGCGCATTAAACTGCGCCGTTATAAGAGCGGTCGGCTCGGTTTTGATACGCTCTTCAACGCGGATAGTATTAGTGCGGCGCACTTTTTCGAAGATCTTGTCTTTAACAGAGTCATTCCCTGCAGCTGGTTCCATATCGGCCAAGGCCAGATTTTGTTTTTGGGTGTCATAGAGCGGAATGCGGTATTGAAGTGCAAGCTCTACGCCATCACGTCCGCCATTCTCTTCGACGAAGGCGCCCTTAAGCACAAAATTATCCAGCACGTTATATTCGGCACTAAATTCTAGCCCGAAAATATCGTCTTGTGTGTCGCGGTAATATTGATAGCCCTTGGCAAAGACACCAAGACCTTTCACGAATGGCGGATTATATCCGAGCTCCACATCAAAACCTTCCAAGGCGCGTTCTTCAAATTCATTACCATCGGTGTCGCGGCGGCTATCGCGATAACCCGATAATGGGAAGTAATAATTAGCCGCTAAATTTAGCTGTTTAGATTTAGCATCAAGTCCAAGCCCCACGCGGGAATGATTATACGGCCATTGATGATCAAAAAATATATTGCCGCCCAGAAGATATTTCTCGCTAGGCGTTAGGTAGCGATACGCCGCGCCAACATTGATTGTATGGCGCGCAACATCATCATCAATATCAACGCTGCGTTCGTTCACGATGCCGCTGCCTTGGAGGAAAAAATTATGACGAAGATCTATTGATTGATGAAGAGGCTGGGTGATTAAGGCGCTCATATATGAGTATTTGAAATTATTTAAACTGTACTCAAGTTCCAGATTTCTAAGCGCATAAAGATCGCTGCGCCGCGCCGCGGATAATCCCGCATCAATGACGCCGCGCGCGCCCGCCAACATCACTGTGTCTGTGACCTTGGCCATATCTGTTGTTCCTGAAAGTGCGTCATTAACAATGGTTTTAACAGTGTCTTGCGCGCTGCCGGCTAAGTTCTTTTTTACATGATGTATAAAGGTCTTTCCAGACCCAGCGTCAGAGGCGAGCGCTTCTGCCTTGCCGAATTCTTTTTCTAGAAACCCTGATAGATACGCGCTTCCAGCCGCTTCGAAGGCTTGTTGCCCAAGCGCCATAATCTGCTCTTGCGCCGTATCACTGCCTTGACCTGCATTTACGCCCTCACCAGCGCTGCGCAGAGCGCTTAAAAAATTATTCCGCGCGACATCATATGCGGTTTTGGCCGCCAAAGCCTCGGGCGTGTCTGCGATTTGCGGCGCCAAATTAAATTCTGTGCCATAGTTTTTAACGCTGCGCGAGAAGCTTTTCGGTGCATAATCATGCGCAACATTTTGGGAAAAATTTAAATTCATATTCTTGGTGTCGCCAACATCACTTCGTGTCCGCAATCCCAATGGGCGGAGCATCAAGGGCATATCTGACACGCTTGTCGTCATCGGTTTAAGGGAGGGTTGATCGCTATTGGCGAGTGAAGCAGCGAAAGGCGCGCCCACCAGAAGAAGGGTAGCGTATATAAAGAGCAAGAGAAATTTTCTTAAACAAAGAGCCAAGAAAGAGGCTCCCTTCAAATGAGAGTTTTTTACACTATACAGAATACCATGATAGCTATGTATCGCGAAGAATCAAAGAATTCGCATAAATTTTTTAGGGGGGTCTTGGGCAGGCGGCACAAACCACCTTGCCAATGCAAGCAGGAATGGCTTACGCTATGCCACCCGTTCTTCTTGAGGGAGGAACATAACCGAAGGTCAGCATCTTAGACAATACTGCTGCCTTTATGAGAGGCAGTGCAATACCGCCTTTTGAATTTACGGATAAGATTTTATATGCTCAAGCTCTATCATAGAAACCAGCTCACAATCACCGAGATAAAAGAGTACAGCGTATATGTTGATGGCGGCGAATACGGCCCTATCCCTTTACGTGATATAGAAGGTGATGTGCAAATTGGTGAGCGCGTAGATGCCTATGTGCACCTAGATTCAGCAGATGAGGTTGTGGCCACTATGGCGCAGGCGATTGCTGAAATTGGAGAATGCGCTTATTTGAAGGTTGTTTCTAGCGGGGATCGCGGCACTTTTCTTGATTGGGGGCTGCCCAAGGATTTGCTTCTGCCTTTCTCTGAACAATTGGGGAAAATACGCGATGGCGATCATTGCTTCGTATATATCTTTCAAGATGAACGCCAGCGTCCTTTAGCCAGTATGAAGCTCCACCGTTATCTCGATGAAGAAAATGATGATCTTGAGGCCGGAGATGCGGTTGATCTTATGATCGCTTCTGAAAGCGAGCTGGGCTACAAGGCCGTCATTAATAACGAATTTTTAGGTTTGATTTATCACGGCGAGTTGGCGCGGCCATTGGATATTGGCGCAAAAATGAAGGGCTGGGTTAAAGAGATCCGCGATGATGGTAAAATTAATCTCAATATAAATAGTCTTCGGGGCGAGGCACGTGACCAGCTTGAAGAGAGTATTTTGCAAAAGCTGGAAGAGAATGGCGGGCGCTTGAATCTTTCGGATAAAAGTCCGCCCGATTTAATTTACTCCGTATGCCAGGTGAGCAAAAAGAACTTTAAACGAGCAATCGGCAGTCTTTATAAACAGCGTCTCATCAGTATCTCACCGGAATTTATCGAATTGGTTGCAGATAAAGAGGAAGGCGATAAAGATTAATCACCAGCGTTAATCTAATCATCATCCATAAGCATGGCGAGCGCGGCATTACGTTTTGTCGAATTAAGGCGCAAGAATAAGGTGCGGGCGTTTTTAACGTCTTTGTCATCACCGCTTTTCACCGCGGCGCGAAGGGCGACCACAGCAGGATCATCTGGACTGGATACAAAGGATAAGGCTCCGGCCAAACGCCCCATGGTCTCTAGGTCTATTTTTAGGTCTGACATGTCGGCGCTCCTTTAAGCTTTTACATCATTGCCCGCCTATGGTACTTGAGATGAAGACCTTTTGTCCATTGGAGAGAACAATATGAAACTCATTGCCCTTAATCTGCCGCGTGATTTTGATGAAAACGCTTTAGCCAAGCTATTCAAAGCGCATGGCAACATTAAGAATTGCACCATAGTAAAAGACGAAAGAACTGGGAAATCCAAGGGTTTCGGTTTCGTTGAAATGGCGCTGGAACATGAAGGCGAAAAAGTTGTTAAAGCCCTGCATGGAAGCATGATTGGTGACAATAGAATCCGTGTTAAGGCTGCGGATTAATATGAAGATCTGGGTTGATGGTGATGCTTGCCCTAAGGGTGTAAAGGAAATCCTATACCGCGCCGCCGCCCGAAAAAAAATTGCCGTTATTTTCGTCGCAAACCAATATCTGCACCTTCCCCAATCAGAATATCTACAAATGATCCAAGTGGGGGACGGCCCCGATGTGGCGGATGATGAGATTGCGGAGCGCTGCGCAGCCTGCGACCTCGTAATCACCGCAGACATTCCGCTCGCGGCGCGCGTAGTTGAAAAGGGCGCTTTAGCGCTTGATCCACGCGGCACACTATACGACAGCAATAATATCGGCCAAAAACTCAGTATGCGCGATTTTATGGATGAGCTGCGCGGCTCTGGCGTTGAAACAGGTGGGCCATCTGCTTTTGGCGCAAAAGAGCGGCAAAGATTTGCCAATGAGCTTGATAAATTCTTGGCGCAGATCGTATAAATCTAAAATAGTTAATCAAAGTGCCAAAGACTCTCATTTATGAATGTAAAGTGCACTATTATATAAAAATGGCTATTTCCGGAGGTTTTGAGTAAAGGTTGGCCAACGCTATTGCGCCAAAATTCCGGACAAAAACACGCCCTTGAAAAAAAATGTATTGGGGCAATTTTTTTTCTTTATTTTTTTGAATTTAGATGTATACAATGATCTTACGCACGTGCCTATGGCCCTATGGCGATCAGTTATGGTTATGCAACGACGTGATCTTTTTTTGTTTTAACTTGAGGGTGTAAAAGCCTTCCGTTTATTTAAAGGATTGCTGTTGATGACAGACCATCTCTATGTGGAGGCTGAAATGCCTTCTCTTGCTTCTTTT
>JBBKXC010000082.1:0-2500 GCA_037969275.1 Bdellovibrionales bacterium
GTAATAATTTTGGTAGAGGCCATAACCTCTTGGCTCTGGCGATATTCAATCCCGCCGTAAAGGTCTTCCTCGTTTTCACGAATAATAACAAGGTCCATATGCGGGTGGTTGGTTTCAACATAAGGCGCATAGGATACGCAAGGACGCACATTGGAATAAAGGCTCAATGATTTACGAATGGTTACGTTAAGGGATTTAAAGCCCCCGCCTTGAGGCGTGGTGATCGGCGCTTTAAGAAAAATTCTTGTGTGCTTCAGGGATTCCCAAGCGCTGTCTTCGATACCGTTTTTGATACCGCGCTCGTATACGCCCATACCAATTTCGATCTCCTCATACTCCAATTGAGCACCAGCAGCCTCGAGAATTTTAAGTGTAGCGTCCATAATTTCGGGGCCAATGCCGTCCCCACGCGCGATTGTAATCGGTGTTTTAGTGCTCATGATATTCCTCTTAAATGAACTTACCCGGACGGGCAGTATGACAGTGAAATCATTAAGATTTCATTTAAGAGGATATTGTATTTTACGCCTTTTGGCTAGAGCCTGAATCTTCGCTCAATGTGCCCGGCTCCGGATCATGCGCTGGCGGTGCCATATACAAGATCAAGAAACCCAGCAGCGCCGAGATGACCGAACCGACTATCACCCCAAGGCGAATTGACGCCTGATGGTGAAGGTCGGCAAAAGCCAGCCCGCCAATAAAGAGCGACATGGTAAAGCCGATACCGCAAAGCACAGAGACTGCATAGAGATGCACCCAAGTAACGCCCTTAATCATTGGACATATCCCGAGCTTAATCGTGAGCCAGAGCGTCGCAAAAATACCAAGCTGCTTACCGACCACAAGTCCCATGATAATACCAAACGTCACTGGCTCAAGAAGAGAGGAAAAGCCCATCCCCGTGAACGGAACGCCAGCATTGGCAAAGGCGAAGAGCGGCAAGATAGCAAAAGCGACCCAAGGGTGGAGCGCATGTTCAAGATGACCGAGCGGCGAATAGTCAGGGTCTTTTTTGCTAATAACAGGAATAAACATCGCGGCAACAACGCCGGCCAGCGTCGCATGCACGCCAGATTCAAGCACGGCCACCCATAGGATAATACCTGTAATGATATAAGGCGCTATGCGGCAGACATTCATCCGGTTCATCGCGATCATTGCGACAATACAAGCAACAGCAAAATAGAGAGGCACAAGCGATATGCTCGATGTATAGAAAAAGGCAATAATAACAATGGCGCCAAGGTCATCAATGACCGCAATCGCCGTCAAAAGGATCTTCAATCGAACGGGCGCACGAGAGCCGAGAAGGCTCAAAACCCCAAGCGCAAAAGCAATATCTGTTGCGGCTGGAATAGCCCAACCAGCAAGATTTTCCGGCGTATCCATATTGATATAATAGTAAATAAGCGCAGGGACAATCATACCGCCCAGCGCCGCAATAGCAGGCAACAGCGCACGGGAGCGCGTCGAGAGCTCCCCGCTGACGACTTCGCGTTTAATCTCTAAACCGACCAAAAAGAAAAAGATCGCCATAAAGCCATCATTGATCCAGTGCAGGACAGATTTGCGTATTTCAAAATCGAACCCACCGCCAAGATCATCAAAGCCAATGCGGAATTTAATGCCGTGCAAAATATAATCATATTCCTCATAGAGCGAAGAATTAGCAATCACCAAAGCAATGACAGAGGCCACCGCCAACAAGATACCGCCCGCGGCCTCCATATGGAAAAATTTGCGTACTGGAACAAATACTTGTTCATAGGGGTTGCGGGCCATTTTTACGATCACTTTTATGGGGTTTTTCATTATTTACTACACTGCTCTATTCAGCATTCCGCTTAGCAATATAAACAAAACAGCCAGAGAAAAAAGTGAAATCGCAATTATTTTTTATTGACATAATATTAAAAATTGTTAGAATGCCATCGAAACAAGCCAATAGTAGAAAGATGGTAAGCAGCATGATTGCGCAAAATAACAGCGTTTGGCCCCCCATCAATCAGGAATTCGATGAGAGCAGCTACCCCTACGCCCACGAATTCTACTCGAAAAATTACGAGGCCAACGGCCATGGGTTAAGCGATTTAGGGGATAATTTCAATCAATCCGCACATTATCTCATGACCCTATCGAAACGCTTGCTTTCTCAGGGCATTACAAACTTTCAAATTACTGAGACAAAGACGCCCGAAACAATCACAACAAAATTCCATTTTGGAAATTTTGAAGACAATGTGACTTTTGCGGCGCTAAATACGCCCCTTTATAGACAAAGCAATTATTTTGTTTCCGATTTTTCCGATGGCGGCTATTCCCTCGGCTCCTTAAGAAAAGCAGCCGAGCAGTTTTGCGATACCTATGATATTTTTGCGCATATTCAAGAAGGGCGCGAAGAGCAAGGCGCGTGCCTGAAATTGAAATTTCAAAACGCCGTGGATACCAAATCATATCTGCACGCCCGCAAAAGTGGCAATTTCATTCCCCAGCGCGCCCT
>JBBKXC010000083.1:0-6555 GCA_037969275.1 Bdellovibrionales bacterium
GCTACGGGTATTTTCAAAAACACCAATGAGATTTTGGCTATAACAGTATTGATTGCCGGTCTGCTCATGATCAAGACGCGCTGGCTTCTTGGTATCTGTACAGCGATTGTATTATTCACAAACCCTCCCGGCTATGAGTTCGAAGGCGTTGTTCTTTCTGACCTTAAATATCAGGATCGTAATTTCTTTGGCGTTCTTCGCGTCACAGATGGCATGCAGGACGGCGTACGCGTTTTGCTTCACGGCACAACCAACCATGGCACGCAGCCCATCATAGAAGGCCGAGAGCTTGAGCAAGTGTCGTATTACAGCAGACAAAGCCCTTATGCGGATGTTTTTTCAGCGCTTGATAATATACCCGGCGAACAAAATGTTGCTGTAATTGGCCTTGGCATTGGCGTTATGGCCTGTTACAGCCATCCTAATCGCCATTTCGATTTCTATGAAATTGACCCCGCCGTTGTTGAGGTCGCTGAAAATAAAGAGCTCTTCACCTATCTATCCGATTGCGGCAGCCCGTACAATATTCTGCTCGGTGATGGCCGTTTGCGCATTCAAGAACAACCTGATGCCAGCTATGACCTCATTACTTTAGACGCGTTTAGCTCAGATAATATTCCCGTGCATCTCCTCACACGCGAAGCTTTGGAAATTTATCGCCAGAAGCTTAAACCGGGCGGTATATTGGCTTTGCACATCTCGAATAACTATCTTGATCTCGAACCGGTTCTCACCGTCACAGCTAAAGAAATGGGCATGACGTCACTCGCAAAAATCGGCCCTCCTAAAAAATTCGTTGAAGGAAACGATCTACCGGTTTATTACGCGCATCTATTTATGCTTACTCCGCCTGACTATGACACAACAACGCT
Source organism: Bdellovibrionales bacterium (assembly GCA_037969275.1). Taxonomy (GTDB): domain Bacteria; phylum Pseudomonadota; class Alphaproteobacteria; order Micavibrionales; family Micavibrionaceae; genus UBA2638. The sequence goes on from JBBKXC010000083.1 coordinate 873, forward strand.
CCGCGAGAAGGGTTGGTCAGAGGGCATCTCCTATGAGGATACCAAATTATGGACGGATAAATACTCTAACATATTTAGTGTTTTAGGTAAAAAGGCATCTTTAGAGCGCTTAAAAACAATCTCGGAAGTTGAATCTGAAGACAATGTGGAAGCACCGGAGCAATCAGAAGATCTCCCCAAAGAAGAATAATGTGCACAATATGCTATAAATTATTTTGATGGGCGCTCAATTTGTGGTACCTTTAGTTAACAAAGAAAAAAATAATACGAAAGGGTGTCACAATGAACGCATTATCTCTGAAGGAAATTTTCTCAGGCAAAACAGGCGAGCTTTTCACAAACTCCGCTCCTGCACTTAGAAGTACAGAGGCCACAATCAGCTACAATGATTTATTATCTGGGCCATAAATAGAGCTGCCGCCTATTTGATCGCTTTAAATTTGATCTCTTTATTCTTGTCTTGCGCGTCTTGGAGATGCCAAGCGTTACGGGCAAGAAAAACAGGATCATCATCGTGATCTCTAGCGATTGAGCTACCGTTGCTATCAACAAACTTTTTAAGCACCAAATGGTTATCAGCTGCGAGCCAGCGGGCCGTATAAAGCTCCGTCTGCTCAAACTTGACGGGGATGTCGTATTCGGTGCGAATGCGGTCGGCCAGCACCTCAAATTGGAGCGAACCGACAACGCCAACAATCCAATCAGCGCCCATAGTAGGCTTAAAGACGCGCGCTGCGCCTTCCTCGGCTAACTGCTCAAGTGCCTTGCCTAAATGTTTTGCCTTAAGCGGATCCATTGGGCGCACACGCTGCATAAGCTCTGGCGCGAAGCTTGGAATATCTGAAAAGATCAAATCCTCCCCTTCGGTATAAGCATCGCCGATACGCAAGCCGCCATAATTGGGAATACCGATAATGTCACCAGCAAAAGCCTCTTCTGCCATTTCACGGTCTTGCGCCATAAACAAAAGCGGCGAATGAATAGTTTGTATTTTACCGGAGCGAACATGCTTAAGCTTCATGCCCTTTTTAAATTTGCCGGAACAAATGCGGGCAAAGGCAATGCGGTCGCGATGCTTGGGATCCATATTCGCCTGAATTTTAAAGACAAACCCCGTGACTTTGCTTTCTGTCGGCTCAATCATCCGGTTTTCGGATTTTTGTGGCCGTGGACTTGGGGCGAAATTTCCGATACCAGCCAACATCTCACGCACACCGAAATTATTCACAGCAGAGCCAAAAAACACAGGGCTCATAGTGCCTTGCAGATAGGCTTCACGGTCAAATGCCGGACAAAGACCGCGCACCATCTCCACATCCTCGCGCAGCTTTGCAGCCTGATCGGCTGGTAACATTTCGTCAATTTTAGGATCGCTCAGCCCAGTGCAGGAAATGCTATTTTTTAAAACATCGCCCTTAGAGCGATCAAAAAGCACCAGTTCATCATTGATAAGATCGTAACAGCCCTTAAAGTCTCGTCCCATACCAATAGGCCAACTTGCAGGCGTAATGTCTAATGCGAGCTTTTTTTCAATCTCGTCCATCAACTCGAAAGGGTCAAGTCCATCGCGGTCCATCTTATTGATGAAGGTAATAATCGGAATATCGCGAAGGCGGCAAACCTCAAATAATTTATAAGTTTGCGCCTCAATACCTTTAGCGCAATCAAGCACCATGATCGCGCTATCTACGGCCGTGAGCGTGCGGTAAGTATCCTCTGAAAAATCCTCGTGACCAGGCGTATCTAGCAAATTATAAGTAATACCGCCATTTTCAAATGTCATCACGGAGGATGCAACGGAAATACCCCGCTCCTGCTCGACCTTCATCCAGTCAGAGCGCGCGCGCCTGCGGTCGCCTTTAGCCTTGACGGCTCCGGCCATTTCAATCGCGCCGCCAAATAATAGCAACTTCTCCGTGAGCGTCGTCTTACCGGCGTCGGGGTGAGAAATGATGGCAAAGGTGCGGCGCTTTTCAATGTCTTTAGTTAAGGGGTGCATAATACTGTCGCTTAATTACTCTTGTTTCGCCATTTACATGACATGATTTAGATAAAATTGCAACGAGCAGAAGCGCCCTTTCATGGGCATAGGCAATCTAAACGCCCATTTTTTCAAATGGATTGGTCAAATCGCGGCTTTCAAATTCAATCACCCAAAGATCGGGATCGCGAGAAATAGAGCGGCTGATATAGGAATCAATTTGCGCCTCATCGCTTTGCGGCATGCTCAAGGCATCAACCCAGACCAAAGTGCCGCTCTCGAAATCACGTTGCTGCGTTCGTAATGAAAAACGTCCATCTAATGCATTTAATTTTATGAGGAGAATTCCGGAAGAATGCTCGCCCTTTTGGGCTATATAATAGGGAATAAAATCAATGTCGCATTGCCTAAAAATGGCGTCCACCAACAAGGCGGTCGGAAGGCGTGCCTCATCCATGCTTAGTGAACATGCTCAGCGGACGTCACCCAACGCTCGACAGTAAGGTTGGCATCTACCAGATTATCTTCGGGATGATGATAGCGGTAGACCCGGATTGCGGCCTCTAGCGCAACACTAGGCGGCTCATCTTGCAATGAGCCAAATGTGCGCATAACCGCCTTATAGCATTTACAATCAGCAGAGCTTCTAACGCCCTTTTGTACAGGAATATCACAAGACATGGTGCTTACTTCTTCTTCAGCTTCTTGCCATAAAGCTCAAGCCTATGATCAACAAGATCATAACCAAGGTCTTTGGCAATTTTGTGTTTGATGCGCTCAAGTTCATCATTTTGAAACTCGATAACCTCACCAGTTTCAAGATCAACAAGGTGGTGATGGTGATCCCAATTCACTTCGTAGCGTGAGTAGCCCTCTTGGAACTCATGCTTGATAACCAGATTAAGCTCATCAAGCAAATTCAAGGTGCGGTAAACTGTGGCAATAGAAATCGAAGTATCAATTTCCTTGGCGCGCTCATAGACAGATTCTACGGATGGATGATCGCTGGCCTCTTCAAGAACCTGCAAAATAACTTTGCGCTGCCCCGTCATTTTCAGACCGGCGCGTGAGCATTTCTGTTGTAATTCTTTCATCACTGCCTCATTCTCGCAACTTTATGGCTATTGGAAACGCAGTGTAGCGCAGCCCTTTTGCAAGACGCAAGATATAGATTCAAAAACTTGTATGACGGATACGGTCCGGGGGAAGAAAAATATGCGCAGCCGTACCCTCGCCGGTATCGGAGACGATCTCGAGCGATCCATCATGTAGCTCTATCATTGCCTTGGCGAGCGGCAGGCCAAGCCCTGTGCCTCTCTGATTTGCATTTTCCGCACGCTCAGAAATTTGCCCGAATGGCTCTAACACATATTTGATTTTATCTTTCGGGATACCTATTCCATCATCTTTAATAATAAGCTCCATCCGCCCGTCATCCGCCATATGCGCGTGCAATTCAATCTGACCGCCCTTATTCGAAAACTTCACGGCATTCGTAACCAAATTTATAAGAATTTGACGTAAGAGCCGCTGATCGCCTTTTGCAAAAGGCAATTTAGGATCAAATTTTTCTATAAAACGTAAACCGCTACCAAAGGCTTTAGAAGCCATCATACGGTTGACCGAGCGGATCAATTCGATGATATCAATAATATCTTCTTCAAGCTCAAGCCTTCCCGCCTCGATCTTGGACATATCAAGCACCTCATTGATAATTTCCAGAAGATGATGCGCACTCATATGAATATCGCCGAGATATTCAATATATTTGGGGCTACCTAGCGGTCCGAAAGTTTCTTTTTCCATCATTTCGGAAAAACCAAGTATTGCGTTTAGCGGTGTGCGAAGCTCATGCGACATATTGGCGAGGAAAGTTGACTTGGCGCGGTTGGCGGAATCCGCTTGATCCTTAGCCATTCGCAGCGATTGCTCCATCTGCTTGCGCAAGGTGATATCCATGACGGTTGTCACAAGAAAGCGCCTTTTTTGGCTGAGTTCTATGGTGGCCGCAGTAAACAAAGAGTTGGCGATGCTGCCATCCTTACGAATAATTTTCATCTCGCCGGAGCTACGCACACCTTTAGTTATGAATTCCTTATGATTCTCTCTGGCAAGAACGCGTTCATCTGGCGTCACAAGGCCCGACACCTCCGCGTTAATCAGCTCATCACGAGACCAGCCATAGGTACGGATAAAGGCATCATTTACGCGTACAATGTGACCGGAATGATTGGTCACAACGATACCGATCTCACTAACATCAAAAACCGAAGTCAAAAGCAAGATCGCGTCATCCCGCTCTCTTTGCAAAATGGATTGGTCAGAGACATCAGGCTGCCCCCAGACATCCAGATAAAGAACATCACCCTGCTTATCAAGAACGGGGTTAATGACAAAGCTATAGACACGCATACTGCCCGGAACGCCAGGAAGAGCTTGCACCGTCACCAGACGTTTTTTCGACATACAAACCTCAAAGGTCTGCTCGAAATGCCGCGCATAATCCTGATCCATAAAATCTTGAATGGATAGGCCGAGCACCTGCTCTTTCTTACGATTAAAATAGCTTAGCGCTTGTAAATTGATATCGCGGACGATGTAGTGACCCATCTCAGTATTCGTCACAAGCATACGCGGTACAGGCATGGCCTGAAACAAAGCGCTGTGGTCGATATGTATATCGTTGTCGGTTGTCATGAATTACTTCGGGTTCGTTATTTTATAAAGATAAAGCATTAGAGCCGCGCCGTAAATTTCATTAGATATTTTGTATATAACGTTGAAGATCACTCATTTCGTGATATTCGAGCACTGTGCCGGCTGCTTTTTCAGCCGTATCAAGATCAAGGCGTAGATGTTCGATCAACGCCTCGATATTATCACCAGGAATAGGCTCGGCAATGCAGCAAGACATCGTAAGCGCGCGCGTATCATCATTAAGCTTAATACTCAGATTGCCTTGAACAAGAATTTTTTTCAGCCGCTCCAATGCGGCAACACCGCCCGTAATATCAGCCTGTTTCAAGCTCAGCAAAAACTCGCCTGAGCCGAGGCGATACCCATCATCAAAACTACGTATACTCTTTTTAATAAACTCGGCGACTGCCTGCGTATATTCTCTGGCGTGATCGCGGCCATGCTGGGCGGCAAGCTCTTCATAATGATCAATGCGCGCCAAAGCGAGGCAAAATGACTTGCCACGCCGCGCCAAGCGCTCTAATTCACGCTCAAAGTCTTCGTGCAAGGCGTTTTTACTGCGAAGGCCCGTCAGCACATCAATGCCGCTATCCTCCATAACGCTATCTTTTTCAAGGCGGCGTAAGTTATTGATAAAGGCGAAATAAAGCGTCGAGAATTTATCAAATTCGCTCACTTCAGGTTTTTTCTGCTTGGACTGCGCCATTTCACAAAGCCGCATCCCCAAAACCAATAGCTCGTCATGCATTTGCGAGGCTTTGCGGATAGAAAGCACATCAACAAATTCCATGCGCTCCATCGCTTTGGCCCATTCGTTGAAAACCTTCCCGACTTTACTATCTTGGAAATAATTTTCTAATTCAGGATAAAACAGGCAGCGCAAAAGATCATTATACCATTCGGCAAATTCGTCCAGAATGGGGCTTAGCGCCTGAAGGATATTTTCTTTTTTTAAATTCAAAGGATCACTCATCTTAGTCTAATGTATGATTATACCCGAAAATT
>JBBKXC010000084.1:0-5052 GCA_037969275.1 Bdellovibrionales bacterium
GGCGTCTTGATCGCGCGCCCATCGAGCCGAACGGCGTAACGGCCAGAATCTTCGGCTACATCGGCTTCTTTATAAAAACGCTTCATGGATTATCCGGCTCTGTTATCTGATTGCACAAAAATATAGATCATTGCGGCGCGCTCATTTCCAGCACATCTGGATTTTCGCTCGGCGTAAATCCGATCTCCCCGAGTATTTCTCTACTCACATCAACGCTGCCTGTAATAGGCCCAGCAAGCAATTTCCCACCTTGAGTAACCAAAGGAAAGGAAGCATCGCCAATGCGCGCACCTTCACGAAGTATGCTTTGCGCCTTTATTTCACCAGTGAGCACAATGTCGTCAAAGGCATTGCCGCCAACTGCCGTGCTTTTATCTTTTACAGCGTCTTTAATTTCGTTAAACAGGTCAATCCCCTGTTGGTAATTCAGCGCATCTTCATACATCAATGTTGAGAAATCAACGTTGCCGGACACTTTGGCTGGTTTTTCATTAAACTCTAGAAGGACGTCCGGCGTGAAAAGACTGCCCTTGGAAAATTTCATATCACCCTTAATCTTAAGGCGCCCGCCGCCGCCGTAATACAGGTCAAGATCGCCGCTCAATACAGGCTCCTCAAGGCCAAGCGATACGCCCTTGATATTAATGGTATCGCTATCAATGTTTTCTACGCGGCCCGAAATTTGCGCGCGGCCAAGCGTCACGGCAAAAGGACGCACATCGGCAAATTCATATTTACGTCTTTTGCCCTTACCTGTTTTTTCTAATTGTGAAGACAGCTCGAACGGTGTCACGCCGATTTTCCCGCTCCCGCGAATATAGGCATGATCGCCTTCGTCAATGACGGCAAATCGATCTACCGTAAGACCTTTTTCCAAAAACACACCCGGCATAGCGCGCATATTTTCAAGATGCAGCGTTTTAATTTTCCCCGTGCTCAAGGCGATGTCCCAAAACCCCATCGCAATACTGACGCGCTCGGCGCTTAATATCGGCGTCCCTTGATTATCAGCGGCGTTCCGCGAAACATTCAGCCCTTCGAAATCTACAGAGACATTGGGAAAGAACGTCATCTGGTTAAATTTATCAATTTTGGCAACGCCATGCAGTCGCGTCCCGATAAATTCCTCCGCTGCGCTTTGCAGAACCTCGCTGTTGCCCCCAAGTGAGGACAGCACCGCAAAGAGCACGACAAGAATAACCGCTAAAAAGAAAAACAGCTTTGCAAAGAATGACAGCCAACTGCCCTTTTCTTTAGGGTGAAGGGTCTCGGGTATAGTTTGGGATTCGTTTTCGCTCATAGCCATGAATTATAAGGGTTTACTGGGCGCAATCAAGTCGACAAATCTTCGAATGGATCTTCTTTAAAGCTTGGATCAAAGCCTAAGCGTTTCCAGCTTTTTATCAAATCGGCTGGAAGCGGCGCGGAAATATCCAGCACTCTGTTTTTTTGCGTAGGGTGGGGAAGAACCACGCGCTTCGCGTGCAAATGCAGGCGGCGGGACAGGTTCAATCCTTCCAGATCAATAATTTCGTGCTCATGCTCGATATCGCGCCGCGCATATTTGTTGTCCCCTAAAATTGGACAGCCCATATATTCGGCATGGACGCGGATTTGGTGCGTGCGTCCCGTGCGCGGCCAAAACGCCACAAACGCAGCCTCACCGCCAGCAACCTCAACCACTCTATATTCGGTGATCGCGTGCTTGCCCTCGTCAAAATCAACGCGCATACGCTCTTTATTCGTGCCGCCAGCCTTAATAAGAGGCGCTTTAATCGTGCCGTCATATATTTCAGGCACAGGGCTCACTAGCGCCCAATAGGTCTTTTTAACGTCGCGGTCTTTGAAAAACTCACCGAGCAATCTGGCTACCTTGGCCGAGCGCGCCAGAAGCAAAACGCCGCTGGTATCCTTGTCCAGTCTGTGAACGAGGCGCGGCTTAACGCCCTCTTTATCGGCCAAAATTTCCAGCATGCCGTCAATATGGTCTTCCATATTGGTTCCGCCTTGCACCGCCAAGCCGCAAGGCTTATTCAGCGCAATGACATCGGCGTCTTCATAAATGATCATGCCGCGCAAAAAGTCGATATCCGCATCGGTGATTTCGCGCACCTCGGGCTTACGCTCCGCCGTGTAGGGCGGCAGGCGAACTTCTTGGCCAGCAATAAGCTTTACATCTTGTTTCGCGCGCTTGCCATTAACGCGTATCTGGCCTTTACGGAGCAGTTTTTGCACAAGAACATACGGCAGATCAGGCGCATTACGCTTAATCCAACGATCCAGCCTTTGGCCTTCATCATCTGCAATTACAGTTATTATTCGAACGTCGCTCATACATACACCCAGCGTATAAAGATCATGCCCGATATTAATGCACCAATAGAAAGAAGCACGGAAGACATCATATAGACCACAGCCATAGATGTTTCCCCGCGCTCCCAAAGCTGCACAAAATCAAGCGAGAAGGTTGAAAAAGTCGTAAAGGCACCGAGAAACCCCGTTACCAAAAGTAATTTAAGCGCCTCGGAAGGCTGCCAAGCAAGGGCAAAAACAGTGATTAGCACTCCCATAAGAAAAGAGCCCAGAATATTGACCGCCAGCGTGCCGAAGGGAAAATTCGCTCCATAAAAATGCGCCGCCGTAACATTAACGCCGTGACGCGCAAGCGCCCCTAAAGCGCCGCCTCCCGCTACTGCACATAATGTCGTTATCATTTTTTCGATAGACCCTTCACTTTAATCATGAAAACCTATACCACAATCCCATGGTTTCACAACTATCCACTACGCATAAGGGCATGATTTTGTCTCTGGCGGGCTACACGGCCTTTGCCTTTAGCGATACTGCAGTTAAAACCATAGCGCCTTTTTATCCCGTTATGCAGTTCATGTGTATCCAAACCGCCATCGCCGGATTTTGCATTTTCTTCTGCGCGCGTTTCCTTGGTGGCTGGCAAGGAGCAAAAGATAAGCGCGAACTAAAATTCCATGTGGCGCGCGCTATTTTGAACGTGCTGGCCAGTCTTCTGATCTTCATTAGCTTTACCATCATGTCGCTGGCCAGTGTCTATGCCATGATTTTCGCTAAACCTTTTTTCGCCGCGCTATTGGCCATTTTCTTTTATAAGGAAAGGGTAACGCTGACGCGCTGGGTCGCGATTGCCATCGGTTTTGTCGGTGTGCTGGTTATTCTCCAGCCGACGCCCGAAAGCTTTCGGGCCGAACTCTTGTTACCGTTGCTGGCCGCGCTTGTTGTCGCCATTATGTTCGTAATATCCCGTTCGCTCAAAGAGAGCAGCACCTTTGTGATGACCTTCTACCCTATCCTCGGGACATGCCTGTTTGCCCTGCCTTTTGCGATATTCGGGACACCTGATTTCAAATTGCTGGCAAGCGCCGGAGAGCTGCAATTTATAGACAGCGTCCCGATTGCGCCCGCCCATATTCCTTATTTTCTCATGGCCGCTCTGTTTTCCGGCACCGGGATATTGTGCGTTTCGCTCGCTTTTAGAATAGCGAGCGCCGCACTGGTTGCGCCGTTTCTATATACGGAGATGATTTGGGGGCTGTTATTTGGCTATCTACTCTTTGGCGATATGCCCAATTTCTGGATGCTCTTCGGCTCGGCCATCGTTATTTCTAGCGGGCTATATCTTATACTGGTCGAGCGCTGGCAGCGCCCTGCGCTCGCCGCCGCGCCAGCGTCCGCCGCACCCCCGACTTAAGTATATTTAAAAGCCCCACTTCCCCTTAAGCCCTTTCTACGCTATGATAGCGCCATGACTGAATGGCTTCTTAATCCTGAAATCTGGGCGAGTTTTTTAACGCTATGCGTTCTCGAGATTGTTCTTGGGATTGATAACATTATCTTTTTATCCATCGTTTCCGCCAAACTCCCCGAAGCCTTGCAAGCCAAAGCCCGCTATATTGGCCTTAGCCTTGCGCTCATCATGCGCATTATTATGCTGGCCGGTATCGCCGCTCTTGCTTCTATGACCATGACGGCCTTTTCTCTAGGCGCCCATGAGGTTTCATGGCGCGATATTATTCTTATGATGGGTGGATTATTCCTGCTTTATAAAGGCACGGTCGAAATTCATCACACTGTTGAAGGCGAAGAGAGCGACCACGGCCCTAAAAAGACAGCCAGCTTTGCTTCGGTAATCGGCCAAATTATCGTGCTTGATCTCGTTTTCTCGCTGGATTCCGTCATTACGGCTGTCGGTATGACCGATAATTTGCCCGTCATGATCGCCGCTATTGTGGTCGCCATCATAGTAATGATGGTCGCTGCCGAGCCTGTCAGCGCCTTTGTTCAGCGCCACCTCTCGATTAAGATGCTCGCTTTAAGCTTCTTGATGTTGGTTGGATTAGCGCTTGTTGCTGACGCCGCGCATTTCCACATTCCGCGCGGCTACCTCTATTTCGCGATAGGGTTCTCGCTTGGCGTAGAATGCCTCACCTTGCTGGCGAATAAAAAGAAGAATTCAAAGAATAAAGCAGTTTAAATCTTTTTCTCGCGGCGCAGCTTATCCCAATACTCCAAGCGCTTTTTAATCTCACGCTCGAAGCCGCGCTCAACAGGGCGGTAAAAGCTTTCGCGCTTCACATCGGGCGGAAAATAGCTCTGCCCCGAAAAGCCCTCAGGCGTATCATGGTCATAGATATAGCCCTTATTATACCCCTGCTCTTTCATCATCTTTGTCGGCGCATTTACGGCGTGCATCGGCGGCATGAGCGAACCACTCTGCGCCGCTAATGCTTTTGCCGCCTTCATCGCCATATAGCTGGCATTGGATTTCGGCGCGGTTGCGAGATAGGTGCAGCACTGCGCCATTGCAAGCTCTCCTTCCGCAGCCCCGAGGCGCTCAAAGGCCTGCCACGCGTTTAAAGCCACCTGCAACGCCTGCGGGTCGGCGTTGGATATATCCTCGGATGCCACGCAGAGCATTCGGCGTAAAATATATTCAGGGTTCTCACCCCCAGCCAGCATCCGCGCCATCCAATAAAGAGAAGCATCCACATCGGATGCGCGCAAAGATTTATGAAAGGC
>JBBKXC010000085.1:0-3236 GCA_037969275.1 Bdellovibrionales bacterium
GTTATCCCAATCAATGCGCTCTAGCAACTCATCAACGCAGCGCGCTTCGTCGGCATACAGATAATCGGCAAGGATGGCCATGATAAATCCCTTGTTTATATTATTCGTGAAACCTAATATCGAAGTCTATGACGGATTTATTTGAATTCAAAAACAATAATGAAGGCAAAGACGCTGCACCGCCGAAGAGCAATGTGCCCGAATTCTCGGTTGGCGATCTGGCCTTTTCCCTAAAACGTACTTTGGAAGAGAATTACGGACGCGTACGCGTGCGTGGTGAGCTGTCCCGTGTCAGCATTGCTGGCTCTGGCCATATGTATTCCACCCTAAAAGATGACAAGGCCTGTATTGATGCGGTTTGCTGGAAGGGAACGATGAATACCCTTTCGGTTAAACCCGAAGAAGGGCTTGAGGTGATCTGCACAGGGCGCATTTCGACCTATCCGCAACGCTCAAATTATCAACTCATCATCGAATCGATGGAGCTTGCCGGAGAAGGTGCGCTATTGAAAATGCTTGAAGAGCGCCGCAAAAAGCTCACAAGTGAGGGCTTATTTGAAGAAGGGCGCAAGAAGCGCTTGCCGCTTTTGCCGGATGTAATTGGCGTTGTGACCTCACCAACCGGCGCGGTTATACGCGATATTTTGCACCGCCTTGAAGACCGTTTTCCTCGGCACGTCCTTGTCTGGCCTGTCTTGGTACAGGGCAGCGGCGCGGCGGAGCAAGTAGCGGCCGCTGTGCGCGGTTTTGATGCTATGGAGGCTGGCGGGCCTGTGCCCCGGCCTGATCTTGTGATCGTAGCCAGAGGCGGAGGCTCACTTGAAGATTTAATGCCCTTTAACGAAGAAGTTGTCGTGCGGGCGATTGCCGAATGCCGCATTCCCATTATATCTGCGGTTGGCCATGAAACCGATACAACGCTGGCCGATTACGCCGCCGATTACCGCGCGCCTACGCCAACAGCCGCCGCAGAAATATGCGTGCCGCATCGCCGCGATTTGATGGCGCGCATATTGGATGATGAGAAGCGCCTTCTGAACGGCCTAAATAGATTGCTCAGCGAAGGGCGGCACAAGCTTGAGGCGCGGGCTGCAAAACTTGGTGATCCGTCGCGCTTGTTAGAAGGGCAAACACAAAGCCTTGATTTCTTAGGGCAAAAACTGGCGCAAGGCTTTAAGGGGTTTGTGCAAATTAAAGTAGCGCTATTGGAGAGATTCGCTCTGCGGCTGCGCAGTCCAGCGCAAATTCTGGAGGACAGAAAACAAGCCGCGCAGCATAGCGGCCGAATGTTGGAGCATAGTTTTAAAACCTATATCACCGCCCAAGAGACGAAATTGCAACGCATTGCCGCGAAGCTACCCATTCCGCGCCACACTTTAGAAAAAGCGGCGAGCAGATTAGACAATAATGCGGAACAGCTCTTTAAAATTGGTAAGGCCATCACTCTTCCTAAGGAAGAACGGTTAAGCTCTATCGTGCGTTTGATGAAATCCTTATCGTATGAGGAGACACTGAAGCGCGGTTACGTAGTTGTGCGCGGCGGGGATGATACCCCAATCACCGATCCTGAATTGATGACACCGGGGCAAGATTACCAACTCGAATTTGCAGGCGACAAGCGTGTACGTGTCAAAAAGCTTTAAGAAAAATATGCGGCAAAATAGAGCGCTTTTTGCTACACTCAAAGGGTTAAGCTTAGGAATGGCCGTAAACTCTCGATGAAAATGACCTTACAGGAACTAATGGAAAAGCTAGGCGTAGACCGTATTCTTACGCCCTATGAGGCGCAGCCATGGTTTCATTATGATGAGGAGAGCGGCATTAGCTGTAGCGCCGAAGTGCGCGTTGGGCCGGGCTATGTTGATATCGAGACCGAGGTGCAATTTCTTTATGACGAATGGGATGAGGACGCGGAAGATGACGAGGATGAAGAAGGCGAGGGAGATATCCAAATCGGCCCTGATGGTCTTCCTATACCCAAACCCCCTAAAAATCCGATTATCGATGGCCGCAGACAGATAATGCTAATGCGCATCAAGCCCTCTATTGAAAATGCGTGGGCGACAACGAATTTGCTCGTAAAGAATGTAGATTATTACAATAAATTTCCGAAATGGGATGAAAAGGGCTGCGATTTTTTCCGCGCCGTAATTGAATCGCTTCAAATGGGATTAATGCCCGATATTGATCAGCTTATTGAATCGCAACTTGCAGATGAGAGCGATTGGGGCGGCGGACGCCGTGGCCGTATTGGCCGTAAATCGCCAAAGGCTAATCCAGCAGCGCTCCTCGGCATGAAGAAATAATAACGCGTTATTGTTGGATAATGATAAGACCTTTTTTCTTGGCGTAAGTGCTTAGGCCCTCATGTTCAAACTCGGCTTGCGGGCGGAAGTGCCATTTCGGGCCCTCGCGGTCCAAATAGCCGACAACCATGCCTGTTGCGTCATTTTCGCGAAGATGCTCCGATAAATCATAGCGTAAAAGCTCGATATTATTTTCCTCATTGATAAGGCGCATATAAGTATTCCGCACCATGCCCAAGCTTTGGTCTTTTTCCAGTCCTTGATAAATAGAGAGGAAAACAACAATGCGAATAATGTCGAAGGGCACACCGTGCAAATCAACGGATATAACTTCATCATCGCCTTCGCCTGCGCCTGTGCGGCTATCGCCATGTAATTTCACCGCGCCATCCAGCGCCATCATATTGTTATAAAATACGAAGTCTTCGTCCACGCGCGTATGATCGTTTTTATCAATCATGAAAAGGCTCAAGTCGAGATCAAGATTGTCGCCGTCAAAGGCATTGATTTCCCAGCCCATACCAATACGAAGTTTATGAATTGTCGGGTCTTTTTCAAGAATATTGATATCATCACCAACGCTGACATAGCCGTCATCAAGCTCGACTTCTTTGTCTTCAAAGCGTGTATCAAAAATATCGGACATAACTACCTCTTATTGCGAAACTCTAAAATCACAGATCACTTATTCTATCACGGTCCGCCGGACATCGTAAAAAGATAAATATTATAAAGAATATAGCTCAGGATAAATACAAGCCCTATGGGGCGATTGATCTTATTGTAAAAGATGAGCAGCAAGCTGAATATTACACTAACGCCGACCACAACCCAAATATCGAAATTCGCGAGCTGCGCCTCGTAACTGGTCGCTGGGATTGGCTTTATGATTGCGGTTAGGCCGACAATCATCAAAATATTAAAGACATT
>JBBKXC010000086.1:0-7599 GCA_037969275.1 Bdellovibrionales bacterium
ACCTCTTCTGAGAGCTTACGATATGTCGTTATTTTTCCGCCAAAAATACTGAGCATTGGCGCAGCATAATTCTTGTGATGAAATAGAACATAATCGCGCGTAATTTTGCGCGCCTCTTGCGCCCCATCATCGTAAAGAGCGCGCACACCACTATAGGTCGACATCACATCACTGACTGTAATAGGTTTTCGGAAGAAATTATTATACGCTGCGCAGAGATATTCAATTTCCTGCGGCGCAATTTTTACGGCGCCAGCATCACCCTCATAAGGCTCATCTGTTGTTCCGATCAATGTAAAATTATTCTCATAAGGAATGGCGAACACAATGCGGCCATCGGTTTGTTGCAAGATATAAGCATGCTCTCCCTCGAATTGTCTCGGCACAATAATATGGCTACCTTTAACAAGCTTAAGCGTAGGAATGCTGCTATCCGCATCATAAAAACCTGATTGACGCAGTAAATTCTCCGCCCACGGCCCCGCGGCATTGACGACCATTGAGGCCGTAGAGGTTTGACGCTCACCGCTTCCAATAGCTTCATAGCCAACATGCCAAATATTATCTTTTTGCTCTAGTGACGTACAGGCCGTGCGCGTTAGAATTTCCGCGCTCCTATCTCTAGCATCCATAGCATTAAGCACCACAAGCCGCGCGTCTTGCACCCAGCAATCGGCGTAGGAAAACCCCTTCATGTATTCACCCTTAAGCGGCGCGCCGAAAACATGGCTGGAAAGTTTTAAAAACTTCGAAGAGTTCAGTTTTTTGCGCCCGCCCAGACGATCATATAAAAACAGCCCTGCGCGGATCATCCAGAGCGGACGAATGCCGGGGTGATGGGGCAAAACGAACTCCAGCGGCCAGATAATATGCGGCGCTATGGCGAGTAGCCTTTCACGCTCTTTAAGCGATTCCCGCACCAACTTAAATTCATAAAACTCCAAATAGCGCAGGCCGCCATGAATGAGCTTAGTACTGGCAGAGGATGTTCCTTGCGCCAGATCTCCGCGCTCAAGCAGCAAAACCGAAAGCCCCCGCCCCGCCGCATCACGCGCGATACCTGCGCCGTTAATGCCGCCGCCAACAATACAAAGATCGTAATGCTTATTGCTCATACAACTAGAATAACGCAAGACGCGGCCACTAAGAAGAGATTTGAGCAATATCTATTTCAAGCTATGCTCAGCCGCATCTGCGCTGCACTGTGAGGCATTATCATTTTGCAGCGCCCGGTATAGTGTTTCGATCAATTGCTCATAGACAACGGGCTTGGCAATAAAAATTTCGCCCTGGGGCACGACAATAAATTGAGCATCATCGCTTGAAATGCAGCCGCTTATATATATAACTTTAGCCGCAGGGCGAATTGAGCGAAAAAGCGCCGCTAGTTTTACGCCCTGCATTTTTGGCGTCATAAGGTCGATCAGTAAAATATCTATTTCGCCTTTAAAATCATCTTGCTTTACTAGCGCATCATCCCGATCACAAGCCTCGATTACCGCCATACCAGCCTTGCGTAACATTGAAGCTGTCGCATCCAAGCAATCAGCCTGACCGTCCACAATCATTGCCGTATAACCATTGAGCCTTACACTATGGATAGCGTCAAGATTACCGCTCACTTTTCTGGTTGGGGTACGCGTCGTGAGCGGTAAAAAAACCGTTATGTTTGTACCGCGTCCTTCTTCCGATTTTATATCAACATGGCCCTGCATCTCCTTAACAAGCCCATAAACCACAGACATGCCAAGCCCCGTCCCCTTTTCTACCGTCTTGGTCGTAAAGAAAGGATCAAAAATCTTTTGTAACGTTGCCTCGCTCATTCCGCACCCTGTATCAGCGATTGAAAGGCTGGCATAATCATTGGCGGCTAGCTTATCTTTTAACGCCTGCGCCAGCCCATCAGAATCGACGCGCCCAAGCTTAATAGATATTACCCCGCTATCATCGCCAATAGCATCACGCGCATTGATTACAAGGTTCATCACAATCTGCGAAATTGAATCCGGCGAGCATTCAATATTGAGATTTCCGGCAGCGACCTCCATGAACATTTTCACACTGGGACTGAGGAGCGTCATCAATAAAATTTCTTGCTCCTGAACCATCTTACTAAGCTCAAAAACACTATTTGCCGATGATTTTTTACGGCCAAAAGTCATCATACGTTTTATCAAAGACGAGCCCCTTTGCGTGGCCGCTCTCACGCGGCGCATATATTCGGCGCTTATATCCGCGCCTTCAGGTAACTGCTTTTCAGCAAGACTGCTAAAGCCGTCAATAACCGAAAGAATATTGTTGAAATCATGCGAAATTCCAGCGGAAAGCTGCCCCAGCGCTTCGAGTTTTTGCGATTGAAAAAATTCGGCTTCCTTGATTTTCAGGTCGGTTGTATCTTTAAAAACACCGATATAAAGATCGGGCTGTCCCTTATTATCCAGTACCGGCGTAATTGTTAAACTAAACCATTGTGTCGTCGCGCCGCGCTTTTTGGTCAAAGAAATTTCAACGGGCTTGCCCTCCATAAAAGCGGCGGTAATTTTATCGTCTAAATTATCTTCTTCGAATACCTGAATAAGTTGATGCCAAAAACCATGAATGATATCGCTTCGCTCAACTCCAGTAATTTGGGTGGCCGCCGTATTACAAAAACTAATCGGATTGCCCACATATTTCGGCATAGAAATAACGACGCCTATATTGGCTGATTCCACGGCAAGATGAAGCTGGTAATTCTTTTCCCCCATCATCCAGTAATCCTCTTCATTGCGCCATTGCTCGCTAACATCTATGAGCAAAAAAATAGTATGACCAGCCTCTGTTTTTTGGGTAATAATCAGACATAACCGGTCATCTTCCAGCAAGATAACCTCGCGAAAACTTTCCTCTAACCCCGCAAGGTGAAGCACGGATTTTTCAATCGTAACTTTAAGACTTTCATCCAGATTAATCGCGTTGTCATACATGAAATCCAGAAAATTCTGCAGCTTAAATTTGTTGTCTTTCCCATTAAGAAAGGGAAGCTTTTCTCGCGCCTGCGTGTTCATTGCATAATAGCGCGATTTATCATCAAAAAATACGAGACCATAGCCGGGCGCATTCAAGGCATCATGCATCATGATTGTCGCTTTATTTAAAGCACGGCTTGAGCGCCAAACCAGATAGCTTGTGAACAAAACAATCAAGAGCAATATTCCGGCCCCCTCATAAACCAGAAAATTTGATCCCAAATTTAGCTGAAAAATACCCACAGCCTAAACACCCAGCTTCGTTTATAATTATTGAATATACTATGGGTTGCGGCACAATAACAATGAACACATCCTCCAGTCCGAGCGACATATCAGCCACCATGACTTTGCGCCAATTAACATTGATTACTATGATATGCAGCCCTGCATTTTCGCTAACTGCTCATGCGGAACAAACGCTTTATTCGGCTACGCAAGGAGGCGTTATCGGATTGAATATTGTGCCAAGCGCCCGCATGGATCCTTCGGGCACAATTACAGCGGGCGTATCAACATTAGACCCTTATCTGCATGGTTATTTAGGGTTTCAAATTGCCGCGCCTTTGCACATCAATTTACGCCAAAGCGCGCTAACCTCGAATTTTCGTCACGAAGCTGAGCGTCTTTACCCCGGGCTGGATACAAAGCTGCGCCTTGTAAAAGAAAATGAATATTTGCCGGAAATTTCACTCGGACTTAATTCTGCTATCGGGCATAAACGCATGGCCGCCGAATACATCGCTTTTTCCAAACGCTATAAACAGTTCGATTTTACCGGTGGTTTGGGATGGGGGCGCATGGGCACGGCGGGGCATTTCAAAAATCCGTTCAAAAGCATCTCCAGCCATTTCGGTAAGTCCCGCGATTATGACGGCGAGCTTTCCGCCTCACCCGATGATTGGTTCACGGGAGAGACGATAGGATTTTTCGGCGGGGTTGAATATTTTCCGCCCGCCCTACCGCCGCTCTCGATCAAATTAGACTTAGGAAGTGATCGCTACGAAGCCGAGCAAAGCAGTTTTGATTATGATGTGCCTGTGCCATGGTCACTAGGGTTCAATTTTAAGCCCGCAGCATGGGTGGATTTTGGCGTCGCCGCGCATGGGCTGGATAAATTTATGGGGCGCGTGACATTTCGCGGCGCACCAAGTGATTGGCCATTCACGGCATCCGAAAAACCGAAGAGCGCAGTATTCACTCCGCACCGGACGAGCGGCTCGGGCTCACCTTCCGCCATGCAAACCGATGCACATAAGGACGGCGTTCTGCTCTATAATACAAAGCGCGATGGCGCGATTATTAGTAGCGGGCTCGATTTAGAACCGCATCACTCCACCCCGCGCCAGCTCCGCATGGCCGCCACCAATATAGCGAATAATGCGGGCGCGGAGATCGAAACAATTGCTCTGCGTCCCAGTAAATATAATTTAAAAGGCCCGCTCATTACCCTGAACCGCCGAGACCTTGAAAATGCACTTGGCCGCAACCAAGGCAGCGCGGATGAAATTTGGCGTAATACAGAAATTTCGGCGGACGCAGAAACAGCAAACGCAAAAACCAGCCCCTATGCCATCTCGCAATTCAAGCTGGATCATCTGCACTTTATTCTCGATAACCGCGTCAGCATGGCCGAAGAAGATAGCGGCGCTTTATTCCGTAGCTCGGTTGTGAGCGATCTGCAAGGGCCGTCATTTTTCGGGCTGATTCATAGCGGATTTTCTATGCGCCTTAACCTAGGTAATAATCTGGAGCGCCTTGAGGAAATCAGGCCGCCGCAATTATTTTCGGTGCGCAGTGATGTTTATGCTTTTGCCGATGATGTGATTGCGCTTGATGCGAATTATATTGCAGCGACATATAGCTTTACACCGGAGATACACGCCGCGCTTACCGGCGGTTATCTAGAAGAAATGTATGGTGGATTTGGCGGGGAAATTCTTTACCGCCCCTTCGGCAAACGTTTCGCCTTTGGCGCCGATGGCTGGGTGGCTTTAAAGCGCAATCCCTATACCCCGCTGCATACAGGATTTAGGGGCGATGGCACTTTAACGGGTCATCTGAATGGTTGGTACGATTTCCCCGAGAGCGATACCGTCTTGCAAGTGCGCATTGGACGTTTTCTAGCGCAAGATATTGGCGCGAGTCTATCCTTACAAAAGAACTTTGAAAACGGCGCAAGCTTATCGGGCTTTGTCACCGTTACTGATAATGCTGATTTTGATTTATTCGGCGGCACGACCCATGCGTATAACGGCATGCGCCTCAGCTTACCACTAGGGGGCGTGCCGTATATTCCCGATGGGAGTGAGGCGCGTTTCGAAGCCGCACCATTTGGGCGGGATATGGGGCAAGCGCTTTCGCTCCCCTTCACATTATTTGAGGCCACGGATGGGTTTTCGTATGATCACCTTGCGCGCAACTGGCACGAGATTAGCGAGTAAAAAAATAAGCCCCGTGAGGGGCTTAGGAGTTATACCAGATCGGATGAAATCAAACTTAACTTGTCAAAAAAAATGTTAAAACCAACTCGTTTTATAAAAACGAAAAAACTTAAATTGCCCCGCTTTAAAAGCTCACTAAGATATTAAACCTTATACTTTAATAATACATACAATTTTATGTAAAATCAAGATAAATTTGAATGAACCGTGACTATTAAGGCGCAGAGAATTATTTTTTCAATGATTTCAGCAGATTAGCCATGTCATCGGGCATTTCGGCCTCGAAAGACATTTCTTCACCGCTCATAGGATGGATAAAGGAAATCTCCGCAGCGTGAAGCGCTTGGCGTCCAAAATTAAGGGCCGACTCTACGATTTCAGGTTCGTAACCGGCCTTTTTCATGGCAGCGCGCAAGGCTGTTTGCTGGGGGCCGTATAGTGGGTCGCCAACAAGCGGTAATTTAATCTGCGCCATATGCACGCGTATTTGATGTGTCCGCCCCGTATGCAATTGACATTGAATCAGTGATAAAGCCTTGTTATAGCTTTCAACCACCTTATAAGCCGTTTGCGCTTCTCGGCTATTTTTTGCGGTCACGGCCATTTTCTGGCGGTTTTTAAGATCGCGACCAATCGGTTTATTAACCACGCCCATGGGCGGCATCGGCACACCAAGCACCAACGCGTAATAAATACGGCTTAGACTGCGATCCGAGAGCTGATCGGAGAGCCCTTGATGCGCGCGGTCATGCTTCGCTACAACGAGCAGGCCCGTCGTATCTTTATCAAGGCGGTGAACAATACCGGGGCGGATAACGCCGCCAATACCGGATAAGCTATCGCCGCAATGATGCAATAGCGCATTAACCAATGTGCCGTCATGATTACCTGCGCCCGGATGCACAACAAGGCCAGCAGGCTTGTTAATCACCAGCATATCATCGTCTTCATAGACGACATCTAGTGCAATGTCTTGCGGCTGCGGCGATGCTTCAACTAGCGGCGGTATTGTGACTTGTAGCACATCGCCCGTCTCGATCTTCTCCGAAACACCGATCGCGGCCAAGCCATTAACAAGCACCTGCCCCTCTTTTATAAGTGCTTGCACGCGCGCGCGCGATAAATCCTCGCACAACATACTGAGCGCTTTATCAAGGCGCTGACCGTTTTGTTCTTCTTCAACTGTATAGCTTTGGGGTGTCATGCGCGTTTGCTCATTCTAAAAACTGGATTGTTTGATGGCACGGGTCTTTATAAACTTCCGAGGGCGCGCCTGCCACAATCCACGCTTCCTTTGTTCGGATAGAATCTGTAATCGGAACTTGCTTTCCATCTTGGGGCATTTCGCCTTCAATATTATGCACGACATCCGTATCGCCAAATATAATACGTTCGTTGTTACGACCTAGGGTAAAACCACTCGCCTGCGCGCCGACGCCATTATTATAGGAATCCGAATTTAACAAAAAACCGCGCGCATTCATGGTGAGCAACCTGACGAAATCTATGTCTTCTTTATTATCAGCGCCCCAAGCGTTTATCAAAACCGAGACTTGCGTATCATCTTGCCCCTGAGCGGCAACGGCAGAAAGATTATGGTCATCACGGTAATAACGCTGCCAGCCTATATCTCCAGTTTCGGCATTAATCATTGCCACCCAAGCCGCGCGCTTATTACTCTCGCCAGCAGGCATGGCCTCGCCCACAGCCATTACATATTGATCGTTATATTCGATTACATCATAAAAGCGCCCACCCATGCCGCGCGGGAATGGCTTTTGCCAATTAAAGCCGCCCTTTTCGTTCACGAGAATAACCCAACCTGAAATCCGCCCATCCGCGCTACGCACCGAGCCCGCGCCGATATAGTTCTTATCACCATGCCTAGCCAGCGCATTAATCTTGTTTTCCATTCCAAGCGCAAAAGTGACCGTTCTGGCCACCTTGCGGGTTTTGAGATCAATCCAGTAAAGCGCGGTTGCCGCCGGAGCGTCTTGCGTTTTTGGCTCTTTAACGACAGAAACCAGAAGCTGGCCATTATGCGCCATTAAGAAATCTGTGCTCTCGATATTATATTTTTTATCCGTAATAACGGCCGTATGCGCAATATTGCCCTCTTTGTCATGAAAGCCGATCCAGACCGAGCG
>JBBKXC010000087.1:0-3527 GCA_037969275.1 Bdellovibrionales bacterium
GCGCTTACCGCCCAGCTCTATGGTTTGTTCAATGCCGAGCGTCATCTCCGCGCCCTCAAATCCTGTCTGTTCATCCGCTCCGGCGAAGTTTTCAATTTCAAAAACGGCAGCGGGGTCTAAGGGGAGAGACGCTTGTAATTTGCGGCCATCTGACGCATCAATCTCGGCCAGTGCCGCCTTGTAGGCCGGGTTATTTTGTAAGGCCGTTTGTAGCGCTGCTTGCTTATCCAACGTCTCGGCACTGGCAAGCGCCGGTTGCCATAGCAGTGCAGCCAACGCGCATGTATAGAGTGCTTTTCTCATCATAATTTCCTTTTTAAAGGTCAATAAGGGGGGAGGGCTGCATTTGTTATCAAAGGCAGTCTTAAAGAATATGGCCGTAGAAAATTACCCGCGAATGACTTCAGTCAATTGCGGATGCACTACGCCTTATAAAGTTATGTTTTTGGGGGGCGTTTGAGGCCATAAATGACATCGGATACAAACAAGGCTGTGTCCGGCATGAGGCGAAGACCTTCGCTAATGGGGGTGAAGTCTTTAAAACCGTAAGAAGTATTCATAGCATTGTGCACACAGCATCCGCCGCAAGACATTTCGCAGCCGTTGCTGTCTAGAGAATTATCACTATGACTATCAATATCGATACTTATGGAGATTTCTGCGTTCTTATCAGTACTGGCATGAGCCGCATGCGAAGCGCAGACCGTTACGGAAACGATCAATGCGAAAGCTGATAATATTAACAAAAATTTGTTCATGAAGGACAAACTATCATTAGCAAGCTAAAAACTCAATAATGAATTCACAGTAAATTTTACATATCGGAAAGTGTTGCAGAGCTTTAGGCCGTGTGGAAAAGGGGACTAATACCGCCTCTTAAAGCCTCGTCAATTTATCCTTTTAACCTGTCACTAAAAATTAGCAATGATACATCAACGAATTAAAGTGCATCTCCGTCAACCTTACCTTCAAATGGTGGAGCTGGCCTTTCTTGCGCTGCGGCGTCTGTTTTAACAATGCCATTTTGTTGAATATCATTAATCAGCCACTCCATCTCTTTAATCTCTTTACGCTGAGCTTTGATAATTGTAGAAATGTAGGGACCTCTTGGACACTTCGTGTAAAACGTAAACACATGGAGGTCCATCATGACAAAAACAGAAGAAAGAGAATTGAAGCGCAAGCTTCGTGTGCTGGAACACGCACAGCAAAGCGGTAATGTTGCCAAGACATGCCGCTATTTTGGTATTCCCCGCTCAACATTTTATTTCTGGCGCGGTTTATGGCTGCAGGGAGGAGAGCGTGCTCTCCTCCCTGCAAAACCGGTTCCTAAACATCAGCCTAATAAAACACCGGAGCCTATTGCCGAGAAAATCCTGTATTTGAGGCGCACATACCATCTCGGTCCGCACCGGATCATGTGGTATATGGCACGTTATCATGACATCCGGATATCAGACGCAACAATCTACAGAATTTTAAAGCACAATGGTTTGAACTGTCTTCCTCGCCAAGCAAGAAAACGAACGGTTCACACCAAGCTGTATAATAAACAGGTGCCGGGACATCATATCCAGATGGATGTTAAATTTCTGATCTTCAAGGACAAACAGGGGAAAAAGATCAAGCGTTATCAATATACCGCTATTGATGATGCGACGCGCGTCAGAGCCTTAAAAGTATACAAGCGCCATACGCAGGCCAATGCCATAGACTTTGTCAATCACATCATACAAAGGTTCCCGTTCCGGATACAACAAATCAGAACCGATAGAGGGCATGAGTTCCAGGCGAAATTCCATTGGCATGTCGAAGATCTAGGGATTGAACACAAATATATCAAGCCCAGATCGCCACAGCTCAACGGGAAAGTCGAACGGTCTCATCGCTCCGATCAGGAGGAATTTTACCAATTACTCACTTATAAAGATGATGTCGATCTAGAAGAAAAACTTGGTGAATGGGAGAAGTTTTACAACTTCTCCCGACCGCACGGCGCCCATAAAGGGAAAACACCCTATGAAATCTTGAAAGAAAAGCTATTATGAAACAAATTGAAGTGTCCAAGAGGTCACCGGATATCACAGAACCAGCATTATGATGCCTCCGAAAATAAGGGCCGTGGCAATAACGTTTTTATTATAAAAATTCTCTTTTATGAACGAATGTCCGATAGCACCCGCGCACAAAGCCGGAATGGTTCCCAGGCAAAGTATAAAACAAAAATGTCTGGCTTCAGATTTAGTAGTGAGCCCCGTAACCGATAACCATAATTTTTCCCTGTATAAAAAAACGATAGCCAATATTGCTCCCAGCTGGATAAATATTTCAAATGTATGGTTGGCTGGCCCGTTAAAATCTATCACATCTGTTAAAACCAAAAGATGAGCGGTGGAAGAAACGGGCAGAAACTCCGTTAATCCCTCTACAATTCCTAAAAATGCGGCTTTTAAATACTCTGACATGTTGGATCTTATAAAATGCTCTTGTAAAAATTATAGCCGCTTAAAACAATCACAATGATCCCTACGGCAATCATCAAGGGTTTAAGAGGCAGTTTCTTGCAGGTCCATGCGCCCAGCGGTGCGGCAACGACCCCGCCAAACGCCAGTCCCAGTATGATATCTACATTTGATAGCCCTAATGTAATAAGGAATACAAACGAAGCGGCAAGGGTCACGAAAAATTCGACAGCATTAGTGCTTCCAATGGCTGTGCGAACATCGTTTCCTCGCGCAATAAGATTTGTGGCTACAATTGGCCCCCATCCTCCACCACCAATTGCATCTATAAACGCCCCTCCAAAGCCAAGAGGAGTTAAATGAGTCGTAATGTTTTTCGGGGGAAATTCTTTAAATGCCTTGATAACAATTATGACACCCATGGCGAGTAAATAAATTGCGATGTAAGGCTTTATAACATCCCCCGGAATTGTGGTTAAAATATAAGCACCACTAATGGCACCAATGACCGCAGGTATAAGAAGTCTTTTAAACAACTGCTTATCGATATTTCCGAATGCACGGTGCGAAATGGCAGAAGCGCCTGTTGAAAAGCATTCGGCGGTATGAACGGTCGCGCTAACAGTAGTAGGGGGTAAACCAAAACTCATAAGTATACTGGATGCCGTAACGCCATACGCCATCCCAAGCGCGCCATCAATCAGCTGCGCAACAAACCCAGCAAGAATATAAAGAAGAATGTCATCCATTTTACGGCCTCCAATAATCGGGTATAAACAGAATAAAGATTGTAAATAATTCAAGCCTTCCCAAGAGCATAGCAGCGTCCAAAATCCATTTTACGCCATCTGGAAGAGAAGAGAAATTTCCAGCCGGTCCTATAAGATGGCCAAGCCCGATGCCGGCATTGGCCATCGCCTGTCCTACTGCGGATGTGCTTGTCAGTAAATCCAATCCAAAGGTCATCACAGCCAACGATAAAAACGTAAATGTCAGAACGTATAGAAACAGAAAATTTCGCACGGAATGTAAAATCCTGTCTTCCAGCGCCGATCCTGCATATTT
>JBBKXC010000088.1:0-6931 GCA_037969275.1 Bdellovibrionales bacterium
ACTTTGTTTGAACTAACTTTTTGCAAAATACTCTACCACTCAAAATAAAAAACCGCACTTTATTGTAACTTAAAATTACTTAAAATTTTAATAAAACCTGCGCTTAAAACCTATTTTTAACGCTGTCCTATGCTCATCTATTTTTCTCATCGCCACAATTCAATTACAATTTTGACATAATTCCGCCCATTTGTCGAAAACAAATCTGGTGCTATGCGGCAAAGAATTATTTTGCAGTAAATTTGAGAAGCATGTAAATTAGCAAAAAATAAGAATACTATTCAAAACAGGTAGGCTAAATGGACGCAATTTATGCGCACACTCTTACAAATTACTATGATGCACCCGCCGCAACCTTTTCGGGCAAAAAAGCTGCGCAAAGCATACGCGGCGCTTTAAAAGCCCTTTTTACTTCAAAAACAGATACCCCGATCGATTGGAATGCCCTGCAACAGGACAGCCCTCGTCAGATTTTACAATTATTTAATGCTGCTTTTCATGAAACATCCTGCAAGTTTGAAAAAGACAGAAAACCCTACTCTGCCCCCGCGGCTTTAGAAACATTCCGCTACACTCCGCCCGAGGGGGAGCGCTCATTTAATAATGTTATCTTGCTCGACAAGAAAAATGCCAATAGAGATAAGCTGAAAATTTCCAGCATCCATGAAAAAGTTCACGCTATTCAATGGTCGAAAAATCCGGTTTTACACGCCAGCCCGTACAACCGCATGACCAATGAGGATGTGCCTGTACTACTCACGCCGCGTAGCTGGCTTATGATGACAATCTTGACCGAGCGCGATGCCTATGCCAAAACGGCATGGCTTGCAGCGACAGATTTATCCATTAAGCCATCCGAAGGCCTTTCCGCGGCCATGCGCTTTCAAACCGTCACGATCAATGATGTGCAGCATTGGAGCGCAAGATTTCCTGATGATATCGCCTTTGCATTGGGGGAGGCTGCTTTGTGCTGGGATAATCGCATTATGAATAGCGGTAATAAATCCACAGCCCCCGTAACGCTATATGATCACTATATTGAACAAGCCCTAAGCTCTCTAGAGCGCATCAAACGCTTCGAGCCCGATAATCAATCAATGGATTTGGTGTTTGTCGATCTGGACGATCAGGACATACTTAATCTTGGCAGCTCTTTTGGCCCATCAATATTCGGAAAAACTGCGCCGGACCCAATGTTTAAATCTTTAAAGTTAAAACCGGAGTATGAAGATCGCCTTGCTGCATTGAACACCAGATTAGGCATAGACCCGAATGCGCAATATCCCAACCTATCCGAAGCATTAAAACCATTCAACCTCACCGCAGCAGGCTTTATGGCCAAGTCAAAAAGCTATGTTTACGCACCTAAAGGCCATGGGCCAGCCCAGCAACTTAAAGCTGAAGATGCCCAGCAGATCACGCTCGCGTAGCTTAAAGCCTTTTACATCTCATATATTGAGCGCTGAATTTGTGTACATAAAACTATGGCTGCGCCAATAAGCGCAGCCATAGTTAAAATTTTTATATGAGCGGCGTATATTATCCCGCTTTGCGCAATGGCTTGAACTTCACACGCTTGGGCGTATCGGCATCGTGGCCCATGCGGCGGTGATAATCGGCTTCATAATCCTGATAATTACCTTCAAACCATTCGACATGGCTATCGCCTTCAAATGCCAGAATATGCGTACACAAACGGTCAAGGAACCAGCGATCGTGAGAAATAATCACGGCGCAACCTGCAAAACCTTCGATGGCTTCTTCCAATGCCGCCAATGTTTCGGTGTCCAAATCATTTGTGGGCTCATCGAGTAAAATTACATTGGCTTCGCGCTTAAGCATCTTGGCAAGGTGAACGCGGTTACGCTGACCGCCCGAAAGATTACCGA
This sequence comes from Bdellovibrionales bacterium, assembly GCA_037969275.1. Classification (GTDB taxonomy): domain Bacteria; phylum Pseudomonadota; class Alphaproteobacteria; order Micavibrionales; family Micavibrionaceae; genus UBA2638. The sequence continues at coordinate 1,890 of JBBKXC010000088.1, forward strand.
CAAGTTGCTGCTGATCGCCCTTACGGAAGTTAAAAGCAGACACATAGGCGCGGCTTTGCATTTCAATCTTACCAAGCTTGATGATATCGACGCCTTCGGAAATTTCCTCCCACACGCTTTTCGTCGGATCAAGGCTGTCGCGGCTCTGATCGACATAGCCAAGCTTCACCGTATCACCGACATCAAAAGTACCGCTATCAGGTTTTTCATGGCCTGTAATCATTTTAAAGAGTGTTGATTTACCGGCGCCGTTCGGACCAATAACGCCAACAATTCCGCCCGGCGGTAATTTAAAGGACAGCCCTTCGATCAAAAGATCATCTCCAAAGCCTTTGGATATGTTTTTGGCTTCGATCACTAGCTCACCAAGACGAGGCGGTGTCGGTATAACAATCTGGGCATTACGCTGCGTATTGCCTTCGGATTGCGCCAAAAGATCGTGGTAAGAGCTAATACGCGCTTTAGATTTCGTACGGCGGGCGGAGGCACTTTGCCCCATCCATTCCTGTTCACGTTTAAGGGTTTTCTGACGCCCCTCTTCTTCGCGGGATTCTTGCTCCAAACGCTTACGCTTGGCTTCAAGATAGGCTGTGTAATTGCCCTCATATGGAATACCGCGGCCACGGTCGACTTCCAAAATCCAGCCCGTCACATTATCAAGGAAATACCTATCATGCGTGACCATAACAACAGTTCCGGCATAATCGCTCAAAAAGCGCTGAAGCCATGAAACACTCTCGGCGTCCAAGTGGTTGGTCGGTTCATCGAGCAGCAATAGATCCGGCTTTTCCAGCAATAGCTTGCACAAAGCAACGCGGCGGCGCTCACCGCCTGAAAGATTGGTGATTTTTGAATCGCCGGGCGGGCAGCGCAAAGCGTCCATAGCGATCTGAATAGTGCGGTCAAGCTCCCAACCATCATTGCTATCAAGATAATCCTGCAAACTCGCCATCTCGTCGGATAGCTTGTCAAAATCAGCATCCGGCTCACCCATTTCCATACCAATCTGGTTGAAACGATCAAGTTTGTCTTTTACTTCGCCAAGACCTTCCATGACGTTTTCATGCACAGTTTTGCTTTCGTCTAACTTTGGTTCTTGCTCCAGATACCCAACGCGCGCGCCCTCGGATGACCATGCTTCGCCCGTATATTCCTTATCGCGGCCAGCCATGATTTTCAGCAATGTCGATTTACCCGCGCCGTTCGGCCCCAAAACGCCGATCTTCGCGCCCGGTAAAAAGGACAGCGTAACATTTTCAAGAATTTTCTTGTTATCATAGGCCTTTGAGAGGCCGTTCATCACATAAACATATTGGTAAGATGCCATATTTTTAAATCTCTATTTTCGTCTTAAGTTGAAGCTGCACAAGTGATAGCAGGCTTTTACCGTTGAATAAAGCCCCCCGCTGTTTTTTCTTGTCGTCCTATATTTAATCGAGCAATTTGTTAACTCATATCAAACGTACTGTTTATTTCGTCTTCAGGTAATCTCGATCGCCCAGCCTCAATTGCTGCAGGGTCGTATAATTCAAGGCGGTCGATCATGCTCAATATCTGGCCGATCTCGCGTTTCATGTTCAAGACACTGGCGGGATCAGTAGCAGGAATTTTAATATTGCTCGGCTCGAAGTGATTGTGATTGCTGGTTATCATCACTAGCATACGCCGGTCATACCACGCGGCGGCCATGCTTTTTCCTTCATATTCTTCATACAGGCCTTTTAAATTTTCAATCATGAGCGGGTCTATCAGATACCGCGCTTCGACCTGATCATTGGTGTACGCGTCAAACATTTTCTCGAATTCCGGATCAACCATACGGGCGCGTTTCATCTTTGTTGATTTCTCCTTGAACCATTCGGTAAGCTTACTCTTATCGCGCTCTAACGTAGTATGGCCGAGGAATTTTTTGTTCTTCATTTCCAGCAAAACACACAGTCCTTTAAATTTTGTCACTGTACGTTTATTTTTGCCCGACCCCTTTTTTTGGGTAAGATGAACTTCGGAAAATTCTATGCCAACGCCTTTATATGTTCCCTTAAAATAATCTTCAGACTTGTAACGATCATACGAAGGAATGATTTTGGATTCCTCCAGTGTTTTCATGTCAATCTTACTATCCACACTATAGATAAATTCACCGAAAATCCGGGCCAGCTTGGGCAATATCTTTTCTTTATACGCACGTACATATTCCCGCTTGGGCTGCGTCACCCACCAATAAATCCCGCTTGCAACCAAAAATGTTAGCCCAGCGCCCCCATCATCACTAGAGCGCTGTAACCACAAAAGCAGATAATCGAGATACCCAAAGGCAGGGAGCAATACCGCGCAGACTGGTATCGCTAGTTTTTTTCGACCTTGATAGGCTTTATATTTTATTAGGCGCAATTGTTCGAGCCGCTCAAGATCCGGCTGCGCAAATTTCAAAAACGCAGCATCATCCATGCCGCGCACATCCTGTACTTCACCGCTGCCCGTCTCGACAGCGCCGTGGGCGAGATCAAATCTTTCATCTTTCGGGGACACAAATTTATAGAAAAATTTGTCAAAAAATGTTCCGATATTTTGAAAACGATTACTATGAGCCGCCATCCGATATTCCCTGCTGTCTTAATCTATGATACTAAGCCAATAGCATTTGCAAAAGGTTAAAGTATGAGCGGATTAATTACTGGAATGGACGGAAAAAAGCGCTGCTGGTGGTGCGGCGAGGATGCGCTTTATATGCGCTACCATGATGAAGAATGGGGCAATCCCGTGCATGATGACATCCGTTTATTTGAAAAAATATGCCTTGAAGGCTTTCAGGCTGGTTTAAGCTGGCTTACGATATTGCGCAAACGTGAAAATTTTAGAGCCGCCTTTGAGGGCTTCGACTATTATAAAGTACAGACGTACACCGAAAAAGACGTACAGCGCCTTTTGGGCAATGCTGGCATTATACGCCACCGCGGCAAGATAGAGGCCACCATCAACAACGCCGCCCGTGCGGTTGAGATGCTAAAGGAATACCCGAGCTTGGCGGCGTATTTTTGGTCATTCAAGCCCGATGCGCATATATCGCCAAGCGCCAAAGATGACATAGCGGCGCAGACCGACATATCCAGAGCGCTTTCCAAGGATTTGAAAAAGCGCGGATGGAAATTTGTCGGGCCAACAACTTGCTATGCCTTCATGCAAGCCATGGGCATGGTGAACGACCACATAAAAGGGTGTACGGCGCGTCCATAATCCTGCAAAATGGAACCCTGCATTGCATTGAGCTGTTTATAAGGCTCAAAACAATGGATGAATGACATGCTAAACGCTGCCCAAAGGAATTATATTATGACCGAAGACCCACTCGCCTCCGCAAGCCCCTCTTCCAGCGCAATCGCGGACGCAACACGCAGCCGCGCCAGCTTTTCCGGTCATGGCCGCGCCTTGGGCGCCGCCGGTTACAAAGAAGCCAGTACAAATCCAGATAACTGCGAATTTCTGAACGAACCAGGCAGCTCCATCGCAGTTAGCCCCGGCAAAGAAGGCTTTGAGTCCATCATGATCGGGGTCGCTTGGGATAACATAAAGGTCGAGCAATCGGGATTTTTCGGTAAGATGTTCAAAAAAGCGCTTAATGTCGGCGTTGATTTGGACATTGGCTGCCTTTATGAAATGCAGGACGGAACAAGAGGCGCTATTCAGGCTTTCGGCGAAAAATTCGGGACTTGGGATAAACCGCCTTTCATCACGCTTTCCGGTGATGAACGCACAGGAGATGCCGAAGGCCACGATGAATATCTTCTGGTTAATGGCAAGCATTGGAGCGATATAAAACGCCTTCTCATTTACATCTATATCTATGAAGGCGCGGCGCGCTGGAGCGTTATCAAGCCGCAGCTTATCATCGACGTCCCCGGCGAAGATGATTTGCATGTGACATTAGGCGCGCATAATGACGCGCTGGCTTTATGTGCTATTGGCGGGCTCGAAAATGTCCGCAACGGTATCAAGCTCACCAATTACACCGAATATTTCCCGGGTCACCTCGAGATGGACCGCGCTTTTGGATATGGCCTTGAATGGGGGGAAGGGCGCAAATAAATCGAAGATTATTCCTTGGGGTTGTGAAAACGAGCCAACACCTTTAAACTTACGCAAGCTTATTTTCACCCTCACATGCCTGATTTTATGGATTTGACTACACCCGAAATTTTTATGCTTGCTCTTGGCGCTATGGGGCTTGGGATCATCCTCCTCATAAAGGGCGGTGATTGGACGGTTGACGCCGCTGTCTATGTGGCCACGCGCTTTGGCATCTCCCCAATGATTGTCGGCTTTACCGTTGTTGCCGTTGGTACATCGCTGCCCGAGCTTGTTGTCTCGGTGGTCGCTAATTTTCAAGGCTCAGGCGGCATTGCTATTGGTAATGTTCTTGGGTCTAACATCGCCAATGTATTGATGGTGCTGGGTCTCACTGCCATTTTTGTTACCCTCAAAACCAAAGCACAAGGCGTAATCAAAGATTTGGTCTTTATGCTCGTTGCCACGGGCATCATGGCGTTTTTGCTGCAAATTGAGGTTATTGGCCGCAGCGCAGGTATGCTTATGGTCATTCTTTTGGGCTCATATATCTTCTTGCAATATAAAATGGCGCTTCGCGGCGAAATGCCCGCCGAAACTATAGACGATCAGGAAACAGGCGAATATTCCCACCCGCTGCAACCTTATTTGATATTGTTGATGGGACTTGGCGCTGTCGCCCTTGGCGCAGAATTTCTCGTGCGCGGCGCTAAAGTCAGTGCAGAGATCATGCATGTGCCCGAAGCGGTAATTGGCCTTTCCATTATCGCCTTTGGCACATCCCTGCCAGAGCTTTCGACCTGTATTATTGCCGCTAGAAAAGGCCAGAGCGAGATGGTTTTAGGTAATATTATCGGCTCCAATGTCTTTAATATTTTGATGATTGTCGGCCTAACCGCAATCATAAAGCCAATCCCAGCGACCAGTTACGAGGCGCAGCTCGCGAATTTCGATATTTGGGTTGTGGTCGGCGTTAGTGT
>JBBKXC010000089.1:0-6510 GCA_037969275.1 Bdellovibrionales bacterium
CCGTAATTTATGTAGTTTCCGCCGTAATCGGCGCTATCAAAAACGCTAGAGGCCTTTACCTTGGTATTGTTTGAGCCCGTCAAATCTGCAGAGCCACCAATCATAAGCCAAAGTTTTTCGACAAGCTTTTCAAGACACATGCCAGATGTCTGGCGCGTTGCCTTCTTGGGCTTTTCTTCGGCCAAGCTTTTCTTAAGGTCTTGAATGATCGGCGCGATAGCCGCCGCATAATTAGCCTTGGAGAATTTTTCAAAACACTCGCGTCTCTCATGGGTGTTCAAAACATTTTTCCAATCATGGCTAAGCGTTTTGCCTTTTTCACCAAGCGTGCGCCACCAGTTCAAAACATCATCCGGCACTTCAAATGGCCCAGATGTCCAGCCCAGGTTTTTGCGCGTTCCTGCAATTTCTTCATCGCCCAAAGGTGCGCCATGCGCGGAGTTGCTGTCCTGTTTAGTCGGCGCGCCATAACCAATATGCGTTTTGCAGCAAATCAGAGACGGTGTGCCTGTATTTTGCGCTTTTTTAATGGCGGCCTCAATGGCGGCCATGTCATGGCCATCGATGCTCTGCACATCCCAACCATAGGCTTTGAAGCGCGCAGAAGTATCGTCAATAAATGTGAGGTCGGTTTTGCCGTCTATACAAATCCCGTTATCATCATAAAGCATAATCATCTTGTTAAGTTTAAGGTGACCTGCCAATGAGCATGCTTCGTGGCTAATACCTTCCATCAGGTCGCCATCGCCGCACATAACATAGGTGTAATGATTAATCAGATCGCCATAACGCGCATTCAATCTGCGCTCGGCAATCGCCATACCGACGCCATTTGCAATGCCCTGCCCGAGTGGGCCGGTTGTTGTTTCAATCCCTGCATCATGCTCGACTTCAGGGTGGCCTGCCGTAATGGCCCCTATCTGGCGGAAGTTTTTAATCTGCTCAAGGGTCATTTTTTCATAGCCCGTGAGGTAGTTCACGGAATAGAGCAACATTGAGCCATGACCACCGGATAAAACAAAGCGGTCGCGGTTCGGCCATTCAGGGTTTTTAGGATCGAATTTCAGAAATTTCGAGTAAAGCACAGTGGCAACATCGGCCATGCCCATCGGCATTCCGGGGTGGCCTGAATTTGCCTTTTGCACCGCGTCCATTGATAAGGCGCGAATAGCGTTGGCCATGTGACGCAAATTGTTTTCGGCAGCGGGGGAGGCGTTTTCAGCAGCGGCTAGGCTCATAATTTATTACTCATTTTGCAGTTGTTGGCTTGATGCGCACCACAATGCAGCCGCTTTTGCCTAGCGTCAAGATTTCTTGTGATTATTTATAATAAAAATGAAAGACTCACTTGACCCATTTTTATAAATACTGATAGTTTTTCGTTCATTCAAAGAAATAAATTTTTAGGAAAGGGTCTACCCCTCTATGTCAGCCATTCATTCCGCATTGGAAAATCTGCATACTGTAATCGGTAACCTGGAGCGCTCGGTTGATACGCTTGAAATGACACGTGTCGGCGAACAGCGCGACATGTTCCAGCAACCGTCCAACGAGAATGGGCTGGATAAGGCAAAAGGCGTGATGATCGCACAAAGACTTGATAGCGCGATTGAAAAAGTTGAAAGACTGCTTAAAGAAACATCTGCGGCTTAAGTTTAGACAAACAGGGAATACAGCAATGGCACATATAAATCTGATGATAAACGGTCGTAATTTCGGGATGGAATGTGACGATGGGCAAGAGCAGCGCGTGCGTGATCTTGGCCGCTATGTAGACATTAAGGTTAAAAACGTTTCCTCAGCAGGCGCTGCCAGCAATGAAAACCACTTGCTCGTCCTGACATCTTTGATGCTGGCCGATGAAATCTTCGAACTACGAGAGAATTTAAGCGCCCTTGGCGAGCATGTTGAAACCAAGGAAGACTTTGATACACATGAGCAAATGGTTGCCGAAGCAATCGACACTCTGGCCGAAAAAATCGATACTATAGCAAAACGTATACAAAGCGCCTAAATCTAGTGTATATCAATATCCGGTGTGCTGCGGGGTGCGTGTACCAGCTTAATCCCGGAGGCCGATAATTTTCGCTAGGGAGCTGTCCCTGCTAGGAGCCGTGGTTTCTAGCATACGGCGCCCACCTGTTTTAACAGGGCCACGCGAGGATTTCATATGGTCACGGCTTTTGCGGCACACTTTTTTTAAATTTAAGAACGCTGGACTTCCTGCGGATTGCGGTCGCAGTCTATAGCTTAAGGCGTGGGACTTTCGGCGGGCGGCACTCGCCACCTAGTTATTCGGGACGTGACATAGTGACAGATAATCCAAAAGACATTTACCGCATCGAAGCCAAACGCCACCTCGAGCGCATGGACATTAGAGATGAAGACCCCGATATCGCGGCGATCAATTTTTTCAAAAGCATCAATCCCAGTAAAGATCAAATAGTGGCTGCTTATTGGCCCAAAAATCGTGAATTTGATACAGGACCTTTGCTGCACCGTTTGTTAGAGGAGGGCATTAGCGTTTGTCTTCCCGTCATGCAAAAGGACACCAGAGTGCTCTCATTTGTTAACTGGGTGGACGGCGATGCGCTCGTAAAGGGGCCACATGATATTCTTCAACCACAAATAACCGATGAGACTGAATTTGCCTTGCCTGATATAGTTGTCGTTCCGATGCTGGCTTTTGATCGTAAGGGGCACCGACTTGGTTATGGCGGCGGGTATTATGACGCAACCCTAAATGCCTTGCGCGCGCAAAAAGACATTGTCGCTGTCGGCATGGCTTACTCCTCTCAGGCCGTGCTTTTTAATCTTCCCTCAGAAGAGCATGACGAGCAGCTCGATTGGGTTATCACACCAAAAGACGTGCATTCCTATACATAGAATGCTAAGCAGGGTTTATGAGAATTCTTTTTATTGGTGACATATACGGGCGCTCGGGGCGCGAGGCTTTGGCGGAACACCTGCCCAAACTTGATGAGCAGCTTAAACCTGATGCTATTATTGTGAACGGTGAGAATGCGGCGCATGGGCGCGGTATCAACGAGAAAATCTGCCGTGAATTTTACGAGCTTGGCGTTGATATTGTGACGACCGGAAACCATATCTGGGCGCAACGCGAGGTTATTCCCTACATTCAGCAAAGCAAACGCCTTATTCGTCCTATTAATTACCCGCCCGGCACGCCCGGAAAAGGCATCACTGAGATGCGCCTTGATGATGGCCGCGTGCTAAAAGTAATCAACGCCATGGGGCGCGTATTTATGGATGCGCTTGATGATCCATTCCGCTGCGTTGCTAATATTTTAGAGAACGAAAGGCTCGGGCAAACTGCGCAGGCAATCTTTATCGATTTTCATGCCGAAGTAACATCGGAGAAGATGGCTTTCGGGCTGCATTTCGATGGTAAGGTTAGCGCAATTGTCGGGACGCACACACATATCCCTACGGCGGATGCGCGCATTCTGCCAAACGGCACAGCGTATTTAACCGATGCGGGCATGAGCGGAGACTATGACAGCGTCATAGGGGCGGATAAACATGTTCCGATTGAACGTTTTGTGACACAAATGCCGACCGATAAAATGCGTCCGGCCAGTGGCCCGGGAACTGTTTGCGGCCTTATGGTTGTCACGAATGATAATACTGGAAAAGCAATGGCAGTTGCGCCGGTAAGAATTGGCCCACATCTACAAAATAATATTCCGGAAATTTAAACCATATCTATTTCAATATTGGGATTGCGCTCGAAATAACGTATGCAGGCGCTATCAAGCGCGTCCAAAAGCTCAGCGCCGTGACGGCCACCATCTCCGATTATTCTTCCTAATATAACCGCGCGAATCGTTGTGTGGAAAGCCAGCACAATCTCAATCGCTTCAATGTCGGCATTTTCAATAACCTCGAGATATTGTATGAGCCTATCGGAGATTTTGGTAACGAGTGGATAGTGGAACATGCCGCCATTGGCTTTGAGCTGCATAGCGGGATAGATCATAGAGGAAATAACATATTCTTGATCGTAGTCTTCATCTTTGTTTTTTGCGGCCTCTATGCCTTTTGAGAGCGCCTCAAGATACATCTCGCCAAGGGGCTGAAAATCGACCGTATTATTTTCAAGAAGCTCCTGCGCCTTATTCAATATGTTATCGCTAATGCCGCCAGAGCCCACTTTGGCTTTCAGATTATTGGGCGGATTTATAAACTCGGCTTTTCTGCGCGGCTTTTGATTGTAATGATCCATCGCTAATCCCTCGGCCTGTTGTGTTTGGAAAGATGCGGCACAGTATCTTCAAGGCGCTTAGGCTCAGGAGCATCGGTAAAATCAATGCGCGGCGGCCCCGGATCAGGTCGCATAGAATCGGTATCACGCTTTTGCACGCCTCTAAATTCTTCTTCAGTCTTTCTGCGGCGATCTGGCCCGAAGAAATCTTCCGAGCGAACAAACTGGCGTGGGCGCTCGATCACCTGAGAAATGCGGCGGTAAAGATCGCGCGCATTAAAAGGCTTTACAAGAAATTCTGTAACGCCAGCGTCACGCGCTTGAATTACGCGGCGTTTCTCGCTGAAGCCTGTCATTAAAATTACAGGCACAAATTGATTGGGACTTGCTGGGTCATTTCGAATACGGCGGGTCAATGATATGCCGTCCATCGGTTTCATCATCCAATCGGCGATAACCAAATCAGGGTGTATCTCGCAGTATTTCTTAAAGCCGTCTTCGCCATTCTTTGCCGTATAAACAATGCCGACACCAAAAGTTGCCAGAATGGATTTTGCCAAATCCAGCATAGGCTGGTTATCCTCGACAATTAGGACTTTAATGGTTTCAAGCTGGTAGGACATTGGATGCCTTTGTTACGTTGCGTGATTTTATTATGCGCATTCCCTAATTGTAAAGGCTTTGGACTAAATAAATATTTTCACCTATTAGTTTAAAGGGCGAGTTAATTTTAAGACCTAATTTATCGAAAACCCTTGATATGACGCGCATTGCTTTTGTATATATAGGGTTGAAAAATCTGATGACGATGAGGTGAGTTATGGCCGGCCATTCCAAATGGGCAAATATCAAGCATAGAAAAGGCAAAGCGGACGCACAGCGCGCGCGTCTTTTTTCCAAATTAGGACGCGAAATTTATGTGGCCTCTAAGATGGGCGGCGGTGATCCTGATATGAATCCACGCTTGCGATTGGCTGTTAATACAGCGCGCGCCCAATCCATGCCTAAAGATGGAATTGAGAAGAATATCCAAAAAGGCATTGGCGGCGGCGAGGGCGAAAACTACGATGAGATTCGCTATGAGGGCTATGGCCCGGGCGGCGTGGCTATAATTGTCGAGGCGCTCAGCAATAACAAAAATCGCACGGCCAGTAATGTACGCTCCACCTTTACTAAATTCGGTGGAAACTTAGGCGAAACGGGCTCTGTAGGCTTTATGTTCGACCGCGTCGGGGAGGTTATTTATCCAGCCGACAAAGCCAGTGCTGATGAGATGTTCGAAGCCGCATTAGATGCGGGCGCCTCTAATGTCGAAAGCGATGAAGATGGCCATGAAATCACCTGCGCTATTGAGGATTTTGCCCGCGTTTCCGATGCGTTAGAAGCTAAATTTGATGTGCCTGAGCGCTCCGGACTTGTCTGGCACCCGAATATCAATGCGCCTGCCAATGAAGATCAAGCCTCAAGTATCCTTAAGCTTATTGATGCTTTGGAAGATGATGACGATGTGCAGGCCGTGACCACCAACATGGATGTCAGTGACGAGATCATGGAAAAGCTTATGAGCGAAGGATAAGCGCAGGCTTTACCTTACTCCCGCGCTTTTGCAATTATCTACAAACGCTAGGCGTTTGAATATTTCGGAAAACAGGCTTGAGCACGCGTTCATATTGCTCTATTGAAGGGCAATTATATCTTTTGTTATAGATGCTTGTCGTTTCCCGCAAAAAGTAATAATCCTCGATAAGCGCACCTTGTTGTTCGATATTCAAAGCACTAAAGCGCTGCGTCAGACTCAAATCATAGTCATAAGATTTATTGTAATCCCCGCCATTTTTGAAAAAAAGGCCAATAGCCGAATCAACAACATTCACGCCATGCTGTTCTTGGAGCATATGAGTCATTTCATGCATGAATGTCAGCCTTTGTGAAAGGGGCGCTGCGCTATAATCATGGGAGTATTTATCTCTGCTCATACGCATAACACCGTCAAAGGCTCTGCTTCTATTTGTATGGTCATTCCGCACACGTACTTTGGTATAATCCATGCGGTTACCAAATATTTCGCGCGCCATAGTGATCTCGCGCGAATTAAGGTAGCGCTCACCAGACGCGTTCGCGGCGCTGACGTCATTAGCGGATGAAAATGCTGTTAATAATGATAGTCCGGCGGCTGCCGCCACCGCTCTTAGTCCCTTATTCATGATGATCCCTGTTTATATCGTTTTTTATTTATATTTTCATTATTGATAGCAGGGCGCATAAATTAGTCAAGTAAGCAAAAG
>JBBKXC010000090.1:0-2616 GCA_037969275.1 Bdellovibrionales bacterium
GAGCGCAGATAAAACAGCGGCTCTTCATCGAGCTGCCCCGTTGTGGCGCCATGCGAACACTTCACATCATCGGCGTATATCTCCAGCTCGGGCTTCGTATCCATGACCGCTTTACCGGAAAGCAAGATCGCATTGGAAAGCTGATAACCATCGGTCTTTTGTGCGCCCTCAAAGACATGGACCTTACCTTGAAAAACACCATGCGCTTCATCATCAAGCAATGTTCTATAAAACTGGTTGGACTGACAATGCGCCGCCATATGATTAACCAGAATAGTCGTATCACTATGCTGCTTACCTTTAAGCAGGTTTAAACCGTTGAAACTCGCAACGCCGCCTGTCCCTTTAAGATCAGCCTGCATTTGATGACGCAGCATCCCTGCGCCAATATTAATCGCAAAGCCGTCATACCGCGCATCGCGTTCCAGCGTAATTTGGGTGTAGTGAGTCTGCACGGCCTCAACGGCATTTTTTTGCACCGTAATATGATTAAGCTGCGCATTCTTACCCAGTACAATTTGTGTAACCCCATTGCGCCAATACTCGCCCGCGCCCGAAACCTCCTCAACCAAAGTCACCTTCGCATTATCACCCACGCGCACAATAAGGCGGTGTGACGCATAAGCATCATCAGTCCCAGTAAGCTTAAGCGTCAGAACTTCCTCCACAGCTTCACCCGCAGGAATATCCACAACCACACCATCGCGCAAATAAGCGCTGTTTAAATCCCACAGCGCGCTATCGCCATATTTATCCATTCCAGCAGGTTCTTGAGACAGCAAAGATTTCACCCAACCCTTTTCAAAGCAATCGGATAGCTGTGAAAAGTATTTCAAGCCAGAATCAAATGTTAGGCCGCTCTCTCCAAGCACGCCGTCCCATTCGGAAACGGCTTTGGCTATGTTGGTGTATTTGAAACGCTCGAGCTTTTGCGTTGGCAAGCCTTGCTCCAAGAACCGCTCGAAAGCGCTTTTGCGAGCCTCCTTGATCCAATCCGGAACATCTTTTGGCAATTTGCACGGTGTGTACGTGCCTTCACCGCATGGCACATACGGCGTTTTTTCAGGGAACTTCATAACGTTTTGTACACTCATCTTCTACGCTGCCTTATCCATAAATTCGCCGTAACCATTATCTTCAAGCTCTTTTGCAAGCTCCGGCCCGCCTGTTTTCACAATCTTGCCGCCCGCCAGTACATGCACGACATCTGGCTTAATATAGTCCAGCAAGCGCTGGTAATGCGTAATCACTAGGAAGGAGCGATCAGGGGCGCGCATTGCATTCACGCCATCCGCAACAACTTTAAGCGCATCAATATCAAGACCGCTATCCGTCTCGTCCAGCACAGCGAATTTCGGCGCGAGCATGGCCATTTGCAGAACTTCGTTACGTTTTTTCTCACCGCCGGAAAAACCGACATTAACGGCACGTTTCATCATCTCGTCATTAATACCAAGCTCTTTGCATTTGGTTTTAATGAGTTTGAGCATACCAAGCGCATCAAGCTCATCCTCGCCGCGTTGCTTGCGAATGGCATTTAAAGAGGTCTTGAGGAAGGTGCTCATATTCACACCCGGAATTTCCACCGGATATTGAAAGGCCAGAAACATGCCTGCCGCCGCGCGCTCTTCCGGCGCAAGCTCAAGCATATCAACGCCGTCCATTTCAACAGAGCCGCCCGTAACTTCGTAATCCTCACGGCCAGCCAGCACGTAAGAGAGCGTGGATTTACCAGAGCCATTCGGCCCCATTATCGCATGCACCTCACCAGCAGGGATATCAAGGCTAATGCCTTTGAGAATTTCCTTCTCGCCCTCATCGGTTTCAATTTTACATTTCAAATTTTTAATACTCAGCATTTGTTTCTTCCTTCAAAATTATTGCTATATACTACCATGATGTTTAAACGGTTATTCAACGCTCTGGACCAGCTTTTTATTCTCATTGCGAGCCTGCCGCTGCCTGCCAAAGCGCTTGTCTTGATGACATTCCTTGTCTTGCCTGTGCCCATTGGCTTTGTCTTTACCGACCCCATTCTTTACAGTAACACTAGGCTGGCCTCGCTTTTGTTCAAGGAGTGGTTCTTTGCCAATAATGCCTTGCTGCTCATTCACATCGCCGCAGCCATTCCTGCGATTATCATTGGCCCCTTGCTTTTCGAGCCCAAATTTCGAAAACGCAGACCCGATATTCACCGTCTTTTGGGCAAAACCTATGTTTATGGTTGCCTCATAAGCGCCGTAACGGTCATTCCGCTTGCCTTGAACCATAACATTCGCCCCATAGCGCCCATTGGTTTTGGCAGCATGGGCACAGTGTGGTTTTTCGTCACATGGTTCGCCTTTCAGGCCGCCCGTAACAAGGATTTTATTGCCCATCGACGCTGGATCATGCGCAGCTATGCCATGACCTTCGCCTTTGTGCATGTCAATTTGACCTTCAAATATCTGCTGCCCTATGAGCTGTTGAGCGCTGGCGGCGCCAAAGCCTTCCAAAGCTGCATTAGCTGGCAGATGAATCTGCTCGCCGTTGAGATTTACCTTGCGGCTACCACCTTTAAGGGCCGCTTTGCCGGATGGCAAACCATCGCGCAGAACGTGACCCGCTGGAACAAGG
>JBBKXC010000091.1:0-6947 GCA_037969275.1 Bdellovibrionales bacterium
GATGAAAACGGTAATTTGGCAATTAAATTGAGCGTTGAAGGAAAAAATCCGAAGGTTTATGACGGCCACCCCGTAAAATTAAATATAAACCTTACGGGCAATTTGCTAGACTTCTTGGAACAAAATATTATGTTTTTAACTAAGCCTGAAACGTTTCTAAAAGGAAACCAAAATTATGATAAAGATAAGTAGCGCAGGATTAATGACAGTTGTATTGTTGGCTGGTTGTACACCAACAGTACAAGTACAAGCGCCAGACAAGCCGATTGAGATCAATATGAATGTGAATATTGAACATCACATCAAGGTCGAGATTGAAAGAGATGTACAAAAAGCCATCGCTAATAACCAAGATATTTTTTAAAGGATACACCTCATGAAATACAGTCTATTAACACTTATTACAGTATTGGGTCTTTTCTTTTCCTTGCCAGCAATGGCGCTAGACCTTCAAGAAGCTCGTAATTCTGGTTTAGTCGGTGAGAGCCGCACTGGCTATGTTGAAGCCGTTGTAAACAGACCCGATGTTCAGGCTTTGGTGTCTGAGGTTAACGCTAAGCGCAAAATAGAATATGCACGCATTTCGCGTGAAAACGGCCAAAGTGCCGATGTAGTTGCAAAATTGGCCGCGGAGCAGATTGTGAACCGTTTGAGCCCTGGCGCTTATTACAAAGACGCAGGCGGTAGTTGGAAGCAGCGCTAATATATGCAAAATAACTGACGCAGCCAGCTGATCGGCAGTGATATTTGAGGATAATAGCCCTCGGAGATTGCGCGTAAACGGGCTATTTCTGTAATATTTGAGTGTATTATTCTATAATGTAATGACAATTATTGGCGGTGGACTGTTTCCACCGCCATTTTTATTCTAGCAGCGCTTTGCATAGACTTATTATCTCTACGCCCTATCAGAGCGGCGTTTCAGGGTTTGGCGTGCGCGAAGCCTTCCATAGTACCTGCCGCCTATTTCTTTTCTTTTCTTTCCTTTTCTATAAAAAATCTATAATGTGCGCATGATAAAAATATAGAGTTTTGTACCTAAACGGGCAAATGATGCATGAAATGAGTATGCAAAAAAATTTAAAACTTGGACAGGATGATGCGCCCACTGATTTTGAATCGGTGTTTCGGTCTGCGCCCGGTCTTTACCTTTTGCTATTACCAGACGCGCCTAAATACACCATAGTTGACGCCAATGCGGCTTATATGGAGGCAACCCTCACTAAAATTGAGAGTTTGAAAGGGCGTGGGCTATTCGAAGCTTTTCCAGACAATCCGGATGACGTAAACGCAACGGGCGTAAAAAATCTGAGCGCTTCTCTTGGTCATGTGATCAAGGAGCTTAAAGCGCATAAAATGCAAATACAGAAATATGATGTGCCGCGCCCCCCTGAAAAAGGCGGCGGTTTTGAAGAAAAATTCTGGAGTCCTTCGAACACACCCGTCTTGGATGATGATGGTAAAATCCAATACATTATCCATCGCGTCAAAGATGTCACTGCCGAAATGCGCATTGAGCAGCAAAGAGACCGCTTTTTCGCTTTGAGTAGCGATATGCTCTCTATCGCTGGATTTGATGGGTGCTTTAAACAAATTAACCCCGCATGGGCATTGGCACTTGGCTGGGAAGAAGATGAAATTGTCGGAAAACCCTGGCTCGATCTCGTGCACCCTGAAGATAAAGCGGCAACGATAGAGGCCGGGATTAAAGCGATCTCCGGCACAGAGATTTTAAAATTTGAAAATCGTTACCGTTGTAAAGATGGAAGCTATCGCTGGCTCAGTTGGAAAGCCAAGCCTTATATGGAGGAGCAATTATTGTACTGTTCCGCCGATGATATAACGAACCGCAAAAACGATGAATTAAAGATTGCTGAAAGTGAAATTAGATTTCGTGGGCTTGCCAATGCAATGCCGCAAGTTGTATGGACAGCTAGGCCTGATGGCAATCTCAATTACGTTAATGAGCGTTGCTATGAATATTCCGGAACAGTTCACATTGATGGGGAAGACCTTGTTGATTGGGTGGCTATTGTCCATCCGGACGATTTACCAAACACCGTTCAAGTCTGGACTGATTGTATTGCGAATGGCAAACCTTATGAAGTTTTTCAGCGAATATTCCATGCACAGTCCGGTAAGTACCGATGGAATTTAACGCGCGCTCTTCCCGTTCGCGGTGACGACGGCAAAATTTCCATTTGGTATGGCACGAATACTGATATTGAAGATCAACGGCGCGTTGAAGAAACGCTGCGCAAATCCGAAAAATTCAACGCAAGTATCTTGGATAGTACGACTGATTGTATAAAGGTTCTGGATCTTCAAGGAAATCTGCTCTCGTTAAATAAGGGCGGCTGCGAGCAGATGGAAATCGACGATGTTTCTATATGCCTTAACCAGCCTTGGTATGAGTTTTGGAATGGAGAAGAACGCAGTAAGGCTCAAAAAGAGTTTAAGAAGGCTTTGAACGGCCAAAGTGGTCGGTTCGATGCCTTTTGCCCTACGATGAAAGGCACACCTAAATGGTGGGAAGTGATCGTGAGCCCCATTTTTGGCGCCGATAATCAAGTGGTCAATGTTCTTTCGGTATCGCGTAATATTACGGATCGAAAAAAACTAGAGACGGAGATGCAAGAGGCTAAAGATCGCGCCGAAACTGCCAATTTGGCCAAAACGGAATTTCTCGCCAATATGAGCCATGAAATTCGTACGCCTATGAACGCGGTTATAGGCCTTTCGACCATTATTGCAAAAAGCGAAGGTCTAACGCCCAAACAAAAAGATTATGTGCGCACGCTTCAACTTTCTGCTGATGCTTTACTTAGCCTTATTAACGACCTTCTGGATATTTCGAAAATCGAAGCGCGGAGCATTGAGCTTGAACATATTCCGTTCTCACTCACGCAAATGCTGAATGAGATCATCAGCATGATGTCATTACGTGCAAATGAAAAGGGTCTGGAATTTAAGGCTGAAGGGGAATCAAACATTCACCATATGCTCTATGGTGACCCAAGCCGACTACGTCAGATCATTCTTAATCTATGTAGCAATGCTATTAAGTTCACTGAAAAAGGCGGCGTTTATATCACTGTGACTTGTGCACCATCAGATATTCCTGGCGTTGAAAATGTTGCGATATCTATTAAAGACACTGGTATCGGCATCGCCCAGAGCCAGCAAGAAAATATTTTTGAGAAATTTATTCAAGCCGATTCTAGTATAAACCGCAAATATGGCGGCACTGGTTTAGGGCTAGCGATTACTAAAACGCTCACGGAAATTATGGATGGTAAAATTACCCTTGAAAGTGAAGTGGGTGTCGGCTCGACCTTTACAGTTATGCTGCCGCTAATGACGGCGGAAAACAAGGCGCTCAGTGCGTTAGCGACACCACAAATTGACAATAACACTAAAGTTTTACAGCCGGAAAATCGCGTTCTTCTTGTAGAAGATTATGCGCCAAACGTCATCGTGGCCGGCGCATTTTTAGAAGATTTCGGCTATAGCTATGATGTTTCTGAAAATGGATATGACGCAGTTGAAAAAACAAAGACCGGCGATTATGTCGCTATTCTCATGGATGTTCAGATGCATGGCATCAACGGGTTTGAAACAACGCGCCAGATCCGCGCCAATGAAAAAGAAAATGGAAAGCCTCGCACACCGATCATTGGTATGACAGCCCATGCCTTAAGCGGAGATAAAGAGCGTTGTATCGCCGCCGAAATGGATGATTATCTATCTAAGCCTTATAATTCTAAAGAATTAGAACAAAAACTGGCGCGCTGCACGGCGGCTAAAAAGAATACCACTCGCTATGAAGATAATTAAAATTAATGAGCGTTTGTTCTTACAGCTTAGTATTTTAATCTTCGGCTTCGTGCCTGTGTTGGCCGGAACATCGGGCATGAGCTCTCCTCTCCATCTCTTAATAGTCATTTCAGATATCTTTCCGGCTTGCTCTTTGCTATCGGCATCGCATTTTGGGCCGCCATACCGAGCATTGAAGCCAAAACATCCTATATCAGGCTTTTAACGTCTCTGGTCTTTATCGGCGGCCTTGCACGATTGGCCAGTGCCATCTTCATTGCCACGCCTTCGATCTCAATGCTTCTGGCACTCGGTATGGAATTAGTAGTGACGCCTTTGCTTTGTCTCTGGCAAGCCCGCATTAGCGCTCTTAATGTGCGCCTCTCATTATAATTCTAGCCAAAATTCAATACTTTACGAGACAGGTGGGTGCTAATTAAAACATCTTCTGCAATGGCTTTCACATTGTCGTAATTTTCAAATTCTTTTAAATCATCTGGGCTGTGCGCGCGCACAACAATGCGTATGTCTTGATTCATTTCTCTAATGGAATGAACTATTTTTTTTGTGGCTTTAGCGTCATCTAAAGTAATAACTGCGCAAAGGGCATCTTCAAGATTGGCCGCCTTTATAGTCGAGAGCTTGGAGGCATCTCCCAAATAGACAGGTATGGAATCCGATCTTGCTTGATTGACACATTCAATATCGCTATCAAAACCAACAATATTGAATCCTTCATGGCTAAGGTAATCGCCCATGGTTTTGCCAACGCGTCCAAATCCAAAAATGACAATATGCTCTCGCGCTACTTGCGCATTGTCGGCGTGATAGTTTTTCTTGCCGTGACTTTTGTTTTCGAGCGCGCGTCCGATATGGCGGGCTACTGGGGCAAGAAGCGGTGTTATCATCATGGTGATGCCCACAGTAATCAGCATAAATTGACCGATATTTTCTTCCATCAGGCCGACGCTTAAAGCACCGCCCACAACCAGTAGCCCGAATTCTCCGGCCTGCGAAAGCAGAATTGCGGTTTCGGCTGAAACTGCCGTGGTTTGTCTCCAGAGCTTACAAAGCGCAAAGATTACGCAGGCTTTAATCCCCATTAATCCAATAACTGAGGCGATAAGCCATAAAGGCTTCTCGGCAATAAAGTGCAAATTAATGCCCATGCCAAAGGATAAAAAGAAAATGCCGAGCAGCATGCTTTTAAAAGGTACAATCAGCGCAGATATTTCATGGCGGTACTGTGTGTCCGCCAAAAGAAGCCCTGCAATAAACGCCCCCAAGGCCATGGACAAACCAGCCATAGAAGCAATTGATGCGCTCACGACAATCACCAGCAAGCTAAGTGCCATAAACACTTCCGAGCCCCCATGCCTATTCGCGAATAAAAAAACGGGCTTTAAAATAATTTTGCCGACAATATAAATCGCGATCGTCGTTGCTGTCATTTTTAAGAGCGATAGCGAAATATAGTTGAAGACATTATCGCCCATATCCGTACTAAGGATAGTCAAAAACAATAGGATAGGGATAACGGCCAAATCTTGAAATAAGAGAACACTGAAAGTCGATCTACCGACATTGGAGACAAATAATTTTTGTTCATGTAGCCATTGTATAACGATAGCGGTCGAAGAGAGCGCCAGACTAAGACCGAGTAAAATAGACACTTGCGCGTCATTGCCCCACAGAAAAGCGGCGGCGCCGATGATTAAAGCGGTGATGCTGACTTGCGCCCCGCCAAGCCCAAAGACGAGGCTGCGCATTTGCCAGAGCCTCCTGGGCGTCAGCTCGAGCCCGATCACAAAGAGAAGCAAGACGATGCCAAGCTCCGCAAGAACTTTAATATGCGAACTGTTTCCTAAATTGAATACTTCCAATATAGGAAAGCTTTGCGTTAAGGAGCCGAGCGCATAAGGCCCAAGCGCAACGCCGACGAGTAAATATCCTAAAGAAACCGGAATCTTCAAATACCTTAAAACAGGTATGACCAGAGCAGCCACAGCCAAAAAGAGCCCAGCATTGAAAAATATATCAGTTAAAAGTGATTCTTTCATAATAAGAATCATACATTATTTATTATAAAAATAACGGTCTTTTTAGGACGCGGCATTGACATCAATTTATGTCTAAATAAATGCAAATATCATAATCAATTTGAAAATTAAATTGGGCTTACGGGACTAAGCGTTATATGTATATTTCTTTTGAAGACACCCATGCGTTTGCCGCGATAAGGCATATCAAATAGTTTTTCATACGCATCCATCTTATCATTTTGATCATAGCGTACAATGGCGAGGCCATTGGGGTGTGAGTCAAACCATAGATCAATTGTTTCCATTTGTTCGTTATCGACAGTTTTATTTAAACGGCCTAAGAACGTAAGCTCTCCGTGATATTTTCGTACAAATGCCCAGTCATGCTCTATATGATCTTGGAGATAATTGCTCATTGGTTTCAGATCATAATTTTTGAAAACGGTCATAGAGGCCACGCCTTGTCCGGCTATCACTAAAGCAACAAGCGCCGTGGAAATAAGCATAATTTTTTTAAAAGATGTCTCGAGCCAAAGCGCAATTAGAATTATAACCCCCGGTAAAAGCGGCACGAGATAATGTGGCTGCTTACCGCTAATGAATGAAAAGGCGACAAAGACGGGCACGACCCACATTATTAATAAGCGCACGGCCCATTCATTTTTGTAAATATGTTTGATATTTGTTAAGCCGTTCCAAAACGAAGGCAAGAATAACCACGGCAAACATAAAATCGGCATGGCAGGCAGATAAAACCAGAATGGCCGCACATGTGCGTCATTAAAGCCCCCTGTAACACGCCCAGCCGTTTGCTCCCAGACGAGCCAATAGGCGAATTTATCCGAAGATTGCATGAGAACGGGTATAAGCCAGATCAAGACAGGAATGACTGAAAGAATGAGAGCGGCAAAGCACCCGCCGTACCATATGAGCGGTTTTATTTTTGGGGGGAGCCATAAAGGCCCTAGCGCAATAGGAAATATCACATAGAGCCATGCAACCGGCCCCTTGGTTAAAACGCCAAGTCCCATGAATAATGCCAGCCACAATAGATATTTTTTCTTTTCTGATTGCGCGAAAGTTACAAGC
>JBBKXC010000092.1:0-7069 GCA_037969275.1 Bdellovibrionales bacterium
GTTTTGCGGCGTCGAGCGTTTCAGCCACATTGTGTAGATCACAACGTAAAAAACATTGGCAAAAGCCAAAATCCCTGCGGCCATCCAGTTCAGGGCAAGGCCCATCACCATAACGGAAAGGCAGGAAAGAATAAGACCATAGGCAAGCGCATCATCAGGCGCGATGCGGCCAGCGGGAAGGGGGCGCTCTTTTGTCCGGTTCATAACCGCGTCAATATCGCGGTCATACCACATATTGATTGCGCCAGCCGCGCCAGCGTTCAGCGCAAGGCACAATATACCGACGGCGGCTAAAAATGGGTGCAGCGTGTTTAATCCCGGCGCAATCCACATGCCGACAAAACCGGTGAAAACCACAAGGCTCATGACCTTGGGCTTAAGCAGCGCAAAGTAATCGCCAATAGTGGCTTCGGTGTTTTGGGTGCCGTGTGCAGCTTGATTTAAGGTAACGTCAGACATGGGAGGATACATACCACGTTTGGTAAAAAAACCAAATTTTTTTTATGAGATAATATGGGAGAGTTAGCCTAAGAACAGCGCGTTATTGGCTTCCAGAGCGCTATATTTCGGCTTCTCAGATGCGGAGCTTTGTTCGCCCATCATTGCCGCCAGATCTTTGGCGTCATTTTCAAATCCGGCATCTTTCAGCGCGTCATAAATTTCAGGAGCGATCGAGAGAGCTTCTTCGCGTTTTGCACCCAGCGCATTTTGCAAAATATCAAGTGCTACGCTTGGCTTATTGTTTTCGATCAATGTCAGAACGCGGGCTTTAAGACTGCGCTGGCCTGGAGAGAAATCAAAGCTCTCGGCCTTACCTGCAACGCCGTTATCATTACCAGCATCCGTTGAAATAGGGGCGATAATGATTGGGTCTATCGCAAGGTTAAGGCCATGCGCATCAAACAACTCTTTTAAAACAGGAGTTGCGGCGGTTGCTGTCCATGGATTTGCTGATATAGCCATGATTACTTCATAGCAAATTTGGAAAATGAATGCAAATTTATGGCTTAAATTTATGCACAATCGCTTTGATGATAATCAATGATCGTGACGCGGCCTTTACCGGATTTTTTGATTTCGTACATAAGAGCGTCCGATTGATGAATGGCGGCGTCCAGATCAATAACGGCGCTGTCATAGGTTCCGGCGCCAATGCTAAAGCCTATTGGCCATTGATGATCGAGGGCAATTTTATCCAGATCACTCTTAAGCTTTTCAAGCGCTATTCTTGCTTGCTCTTCATTGGTTTTGGGCAGAAAAATCACGAACTCATCCCCGCCCATGCGGCAGGTAACGTCACTGGCGCGCAAAGACTGGCTGAGCCCGACGGCGATTTTAATCAAAACATTATCGCCTTCCGCATGCCCCATGGTGTCATTGACCTTTTTAAAATTATCGACATCGATATAAGCCAGCGTGAAAGACTGCTTTTCGCGTTTGAGCAGATGAAAAATAGCGCGGGCATGGGCGTAGAAACCCCGCGAATTCAAAATGCCCGTCATGCTGTCTATGGTAGAGTTGCGGACCTCCATTTCGTATTTGTCTTTCATCTGACGAATTGCGATGGCCATGAAGATAAAA
Organism: Bdellovibrionales bacterium; assembly: GCA_037969275.1. GTDB lineage: Bacteria > Pseudomonadota > Alphaproteobacteria > Micavibrionales > Micavibrionaceae > UBA2638. Next base: position 1,582 of record JBBKXC010000092.1, read on the forward strand.
AATACGAGTCGGGTTGCTCCATTCCAAAAAGGAATAAGGGGATGGGAATAGCTGTGACCCGCAAAATAATCGGCTATAGCCCAACCAACGATACAGATAAGCGCTGTGATTATTCCAAAGTGCCGACTGCCGTACCAACTCGCCAGCGCAATAGGAACGGAGTAAAAGATAAAAAAACTGATTTCAAATCCGGTAAGAAGGTCGAGCGAAGTCACAACCAAAACCAAAAATCCGCAGATAATGATTTGTAGAGCATTGGATTTTGAAAAGTAGTTTTTAGCCTTATTCAGTTCAAGTGACATTTTTTTGCCCTTAAAAAATAAGCCGGAATAAACCGGCTTATTAAAATTATTTCATTTTTGGTTGGATTTCGAACTGGTGGAACGGCGGCGGCGAAGGCAGCGTCCATTCCAGCGTCATTGATTGCGGCTGTACGTTCCAGTAATTGCCGACAGCTTTTTTGCCGAAGAACTGGGTGTAGAGCGCTACGAAAATAAACCAGAGCGTGCTCATGCCCGCGAGATAGCCACCATAAGAGGAAATTTGGTTCCAATCGGCGAAGGCATCTGGGTAATCAATGTAGCGGCGCGGCATGCCTTGCAAACCAAGGAAATGCTGCGGGAAGAACAAGATGTTAACACCGATAAAGGTTGTCCAGAAATGCAGCTGGCCCATCCATTCAGGGTACATCTTGCCGAACATCTTTCCTGCCCAGTAATAATATCCTGCAAAGAGCGCGAAGACCGCGCCCAAGGATAGAACGTAGTGGAAATGTGCTACAACGTAATAGGTGTCATGCAGCGCAACGTCCATTCCGGCATTGGCCAGAACAACGCCCGTTACACCGCCAACGGTGAAGAGAAAGATAAAGCCAATGGCAAAGAGCATAGGCGTTTTGAAAGAGATAGAGCCGCCCCACATGGTCGCGATCCAAGAGAAAATCTTGATCCCTGTCGGCACCGCAATGATGAGTGTCGCCGCCGTGAAATAAGCGCGGGTATTCACATCAAGGCCAACGGTATACATATGGTGCGCCCAAACAACGAAGCCCACAAAACCAATCGCCACCATGGCATAGGCCATGCCGAGATAACCAAAGATAGGCTTCTGGGAGAAGGTGGAAACAATGTGCGAGACAATGCCGAACGCAGGCAAAATCATAATATAAACTTCAGGGTGACCGATAAACCAGAACAAGTGTTGGTACAAAATCGGATCGCCGCCGCCTTCAGGATTGAAAAACGCCGTGCCGAAGTTACGGTCGGTTAAAAGCATAGTGATCGCGCCGCCAAGTACAGGAACGGCCAGAACTAAAAGGAACGCCGTAACCAGCATTGACCAGACAAAGAGCGGCATTTTGTGCAGCGTCATGCCGGGGGCACGCATATTAAAGATTGTGGTAATGAAATTGGCCGCGCCGAGAATCGAACTCGCGCCTGCAAGGTGCAAGGCAAAGATCGCCATATCGACCCCCATATCGGGATGCCCCAAAGCGCTGGAGAGCGGGGGATATATCGTCCATCCTGTTCCTACGCCGCCGCCGACAAAGGCCGAGCCGAGAAGTAAGAAGAATGCTGGAACCAGTAACCAGAAAGAAATATTGTTCAAACGTGGGAACGCCATATCCGGCGCGCCGATCATAAGCGGCAGGAACCAGTTACCAAAGCCTCCGATTAGCCCGGGCATGACCACAAAGAAAACCATAATCAGGCCGTGGGCGGTTACGATAACGTTCCACATATGTCCATCAGGATTGCCTGCAGCGTCAGTCAGGAATTGTACGCCTGGCTCTTGCAGCTCAAGGCGCATCATCATTGAAAACGCACCGCCGACAAGGCCGGCTATAATAGAAAAGATGATATAGAGCGTGCCGATATCTTTATGGTTGGTTGACATGAACCAACGAACGAAAAACCCCGGCTTGTGGTCGTGGTGATCATCGTGGTGGGAACCATCATCATGTGTTGTTGCTGCGGCGTTCATATTACTCTACTCCCTCTGGGTGTTCTTCTGATGCTGCGGATGTCTTTTCAGGTTGCTCACCAGCATCCTGCGACGTATCCGGCACGGTTTCTTCTTTTGTTGTCATGGTTGTCGATGTTTCATCTGTAAGTGCGGCTGATTCATCGGCATGGTCTTCAATTACTGGCATAGTTCCACCTTGTGCTATAACCCACTGCGCAAACTCGTCTTTGGGAACGGCCTTGATTTCAATTGGCATATAGGCGTGATCTTTACCGCAAAGCTCAGAGCATTGGCCGAAATAAGTGCCCGGCTTATTGATGCGGAACCATGTGGAGTTCAAACGGCCCGGCACGGCGTCCATTTTAACGCCAAGCGCCGGAACGGCCCAAGCGTGAAGAACATCGGCGGCAGCAATATCAATCTGGATATTGGTATCAATCGGCAAAACAACTGGATTATCTGTCGAGAGCAAGCGTACCTGTCCGGCTTCGGCGTTAATTTCGCTTTCCGGCACGATATAGGCCTGGAAATTGATATCGCCGTGATCGGGGTAGTCATAGCCCCAATACCATTGATATCCGGTAACTTTCAGCGTCATTTCCGCGTTTTCTGTGCGATCAACATAGTAAAGAAGGTTAAAGGACGGCACCGCGATCACAATCAAAATCACTACGGGGAATACTGTCCAGATAATCTCGAGAAGTACGTTATGCGTCACTGTAGAGGGTGTTGGATTGGCGCGTTTGTTAAAGCGGATCATCACCCAGATCAGCAGAGCCATAACAAAAAGACCCGTGCCGAAGATCACATAAAGCAATCCATTATGGAAGGAATGGATACGCTCAGCCGAGGGCGAAGCCGCGTCCTGCATAGTAATGCCCCAATCGACGGGCTGGTCAGCCAGCGCCGGATCGAGCATAAAAACTGAGAAAAGAGCCGCAAGGCCTAGGGAGATACATATTTTCTTTAACATTGTGACCGCTGGTTGGTTTGATTTTTTGTCTTTCTAGAATATATGACGGGAAATGCAAGTAAAGAAAAGAGTTTATTTCACAAAAACAAAAATGATTTCCCGATTGTACAAGACCGAAAAGCTTGCATTATGAAAATAAATCATGTAGCTTTGTGCATTATTGAAAATAGGGACGAAGAATGACCGTAAACTCATCCATAGAAAAAGCCGCTGATGCGATTGTTAGCGCAAGAAATTCTGACAAGCTAAAGGCAGATCATGCCGCTGCAGGTAAAAGTCTTAAAAGCGCCGTAAAATTCGCTGTTGAGAAGGTTGATGCGCAATATGGCATAATCGATACGCCCAAAACGCCGGGCAGTATCGTTAAAACAATAAAAAACGATATTAAAACAGCGCCTTTTATTGCGGGAATAACTCATTCATTTGCAGGCGGCGGTACGGTTCTTCTTGGCTCCGCTGTAACTTATTTTGGCCTTTATTTTGGTGTATCGCCCTATGCCATTCCCGAAATTTTAGGCCCAATTGCCGTATACTCCGGTGTTTCTACCATGATTGGGTTTAGTGGTTTAATGGCTATATCAACAACTGGCACTAATCTGAGTGATAAGGAAAAAGATGTCGCTACGAATATCATGGGTGGATATGGCAAAATTCTTGCGGCTCCTATTGCAGCTCCTCTAACTTATCTAAAGCGTGCAATTAAGTATCAGAATTTTGATCCAAGATTATGGCGCTCCAACAGTAAGGAAGCTGCGGATATCATACTTAAAGAAGACAAAAATTATTTAATAGAAAACTCAAATGTAGATTATAAAAATCTTGTTTCTTTATACCTTGAGGACGGCATGTCGGAAAAGGTAGCGGCGGGCTTAGGCAGCGCTATGAACACCTATATGCAAGATAAAGGCGTACGTAAACATGCGGCGGAGCGCCCTGCTATACCGCATCTATTAGAAGGGATGTTGCTTGACCCTGCAGAAAATTCGGCAGGCTTATTAGCGCAAAGCATACCTTTTGCTTACGCCTTGCCGGGTGTTGATGGAAAAGCAGGGGCGGGAACAAACTATTACGCTTTAGAGAGCGAAATGCCGGATGTTGCGGCGGCTAGAGAAAAAATAACCTTGGAAAGCGTCGCCTTCGAACAAGAAAAAATCGGCCTTCAAATTATTACAATGTTCGGGACGAGCGCAGCAATAGATGCAGCAGAGGCCAGCGGCGCTATTCACCGCTGGCATACGCATCAAAATCAGGTGCTTCCGCCCAGCCTGCTTTTGATGGAAAAAATCGTCGATAATGCTAACAATTTGCGTGGACATATCGCTGCGCAAGACGAAGCGAACCTTCCTGCGAAAAAAGGTCTGCGCGGCATGTTTACCCGCAAGACAACGAGCGATCAGGCTGAGCTTTATAGCTTGGCAGGGCAAATAATGCGCCAAACCGAAGGTCTCAGCAGCGTTCTAAAAAGTGATTTGGCGCGCTTCGATCAATCCATGCAGGATAATGATAAAGCACAAGATATTTTGTCGGCGCATGCCGATATATTAAGAGCGTATTCGGAGAGCTTTAACGCGGCGGCTACCGGATTAAAAAAACTGACATCCATGGAAATCGCGGGCAAAAAAATTGTGCGCTTTACGCCAGCGACAGTTCAGGAGACAAAAATCAATCTGGCGTTGACAGCGCAGCGGGCGGAGCAAGAGCAAGCCACATATGAGCATGTTCACCAACCCTTGCAGGAATATCTGGCGCATTCACTTCCCTCATTGGCACGAAATGGCGCTGATGTTCTCAAGGCTGTCGAGCAGGTGTACCGCGTGGCGCGCTGGAAAGAGTTTGTGAGTGTTGCCGAAAAAATAAAGGGAAAAACACTTAATTTAAGTGATATCTCGCTTGGTATAAGTGAAAGTGATGTCAAAAACTTTATGGATTTGAACGAGGCGACACAAAGCAATGTCATGCAAAGCGCTCTTAATAGCCTCGATGCTGCGATTCAGCCCTGGCAGGAGAAAATTTCAGAGATGAAAGAGATTGCCCAAATCGAAGATTTCCGCGGTAAGCGCCTGATGATTACCGATCAGAGTGAGCAGAATGGCGGACAAAAGGCCATAATCGTTGATGTAGATCGCACTGCCGAGCTTGTGCCAGCCTAAAATATATCCTGCAAAGGTTAGCGTCCTATTCAGCCACGCTCAGCATTTTAAAAAGCGCAGTTTCCGCCCTTAAAATAGTATTGCCAAGTGAAACCGGCGTGACATCTTTATGGCTGAGCAATAGCGCGGCCTCTTCTTGCGTAAAACCACCTTCGGGGCCAATCATAACGGCTATATCACCGCAGCGCGGTATGCAATCCCGCGCGTCTTTATAATCGCCGCGCTCGATGGCCGCATAAAGCGGGCAGGGTAGATTGCTGAGTGCCTTATTCAAATCCATTATGGGCATAAGCTCGGGCAAATCTAGCCGCTCGCATTGCTCGGCCGCCTCAATGATCTGTAAAAGTGTGCGTTCTATGTTTAATTTGCGCGTTTCTGTGTTCTGGCTGATGATCGGGTG
>JBBKXC010000093.1:0-2919 GCA_037969275.1 Bdellovibrionales bacterium
ATTTTGTTATCGCCTTCAAAGGCTATGATCTTTGTGACGGTTTGATCAAGGAAGTCGCGGTCGTGCGAGACTACGATCAACGTGCCTTTATAGCCGCAGAGAATTTCTTCCAGCATATCGAGCGTATCCATGTCCAAATCATTAGTCGGCTCATCCAAGATGAGGCAACTTTTGGGATTGGCGAGAATGCGCGCCAGCATTAGCCGGTTTTTCTGGCCGCCAGAAAGCTGCGAAACCTTATCCTGCGCGCGGCTTGGGTCGAACATGAAATCCTTGAGATAACCGCAGACATGGCGCTCCTTGCCCATGACATCAATATAATCATTGCCGCCGGGGGAGAGCACTTTTTTCAAGCTGTCATTGGGGTTGAGGTCAGAGCGCTTTTGGTCAAAGTAAGAAAATTCCAGCTCTTTACGGACTTTCACGCGGCCCTCATCGGCCTCGAGCTCACCAATCAGAAGCTTTAGGAATGTTGTTTTGCCCGAGCCATTCTTGCCAATAATACCGATACGCTCGCCGCGCTGGATCTTGGTGGAGAATTTATCAATGATCGGGATGATTTTGCCTTCTTGCTCGAAACTTTTATGCACATTGTAAAATTCAGCCACAACGCGGGAGTTTTCGGCGACATCTTTAGGCGCTTTGATATTAATTTTCTGCGTGGCGCGGCGATAAGATGACAAATCGGACTCTAATTGCGCGCGCATTTGTTTCACCATTTCAACCCTGCGGACATTGCGCTTAACGCGGGCTTTAACGCCGCGGCTGGCCCACTCGACCTCGAGCGCTACGGATTGCTTACGGTTTTGAAGCTCGCGCGCTTCTTGTTCCATCAATTCATCCGACCATTCTTCGAAATATTTAAAACCGCGCGGGGAAACCTTGAGGTTGCCGCGATCAAGCCAGAAAACCTGATTGGTAATGTTGGATAGGAACGTTCTGTCGTGGGAAATAACCAGAAGCGTGCCGCGATAGCTGTTTAAATAACCTTCTAGCCATTCAATCACTTCAAGGTCAAGGTGGTTGGTTGGCTCGTCGAGTAGCAAGATGTCCGGCTCCTCCACCAAAGCTCTAGCCAGTCCTGCGCGTCGTAATTGTCCACCGGAGAGCTTAGTCATAAAGGCCTGCGGGTCAATTTGCAGGGCGTCGCAGACGATATCGACCTTATAGGCATATAGTTCGCGCTCTTCGTCTTTAATTTCTTCGAAGATATAATCGAAGACGCGCTGGCCTTCAATAGGGGTGAAATCTTGCTTTAGGTAACCGATGGTCAGACCGGGTGATTCCCAGCGATCTCCTTCGATCATGTCCTGCGTGCCCATAATGATGTTCATTAGCGTGGATTTGCCCGCGCCATTTTTGCCAACAAGCGCGATGCGCGTACCTTCATGGACATTAAAAGACAGGTTCTCGAATACCGGAATTTCGGTATAGCGAACGAGAACGTTTTTGACTTGTAATAAGAGAGGTGGCGGCATGGCGTCTTTTTAACGTGGAGATCGCTCTAGCGCAATGTTTCTTTTAATGGAACTTTTTACGCGGCTAAGTGTTTGAAGTAATAGTTATTTTTTAAAAGGAGAAATATTATGGCTTTAGCCCAATCCCCCGATACCATGTCCAGCGACTTAGTTAAAATTCTTTTCGCGGTCATTTTGCCCCCTTTGGGCGTGTTTTTAGAAGTTGGTTTAACAAAACAATTTGCTATTAATGTTCTGCTGACAGTTCTTGGTTTTATTCCCGGTATTATTCACGCAGTCTATGTTATCGCGAAAAACTGATAATTGATGAGTAACACTTAAAAGAGCGCTTAGAGCGCTCTTTTTTATTTCTCGATAAGCGCGTCATTGAAATCGATGGTTCCGTCCTCATCGCGGCTGAAGGCTCCGGCAAAGGCATTTTGGAAGATGCTGATAAAGGCTGACCATAAATCTTGATCTGGTTTATCCAAACTGCCTTCTATAGGAATACGCATCGCAAATTGGTCTTGGGACTGATTTTCGAAGACTTCTATAAAGACAGATACCACCGACTCCCAGATGATATTGAAGGGGTTTGTATCTTGATTACCAACATCGACTAAAGACACATCTATGGCGATTGGCTTAACATAGCCTGTTGCATACCCTTTGGCTGCGGCTAATTCCCCGAAAATATCAAATGTGCCGCTCTGGAAATCAACGGATAGGAATTCATTGCTGTAATCATTAAAGGCTGTGAGGTCGGCATTTTCAAGCTTCAGCGCCATATCAAAATCCGGCGTTTCTTTAAGAACATTGATTTTACCGGAGATATCAAGCTTACCACTGCCGATGGAGTTTCCTGTGATTTTAACATCGGAAGGTAGAGCAACCTCTTTTTCTTCTGTATTGCGGATATTGGTCACAAGCGCATTAATGTCCTTAATATAGAGGTTTACATTCGGCGTTGCTGCGTAATCCTTATAAGCTACTTTTCCGCTGTGAACGGCAATTCTGTTTATATCGAAGGGTGATAGCGAGTCTATAAATTCTGTCCATCCTGCGCCTTCACCGGTTTGGCTTTTGGCGAAATTAAGATCGGCTTTGTAGATATCGGCCTCGGCTACAATCGCGCCATCAAAAAGAGCGCGCCATTGGATGGAAAGATCAATAGTCCCTGCGGCGACAAAAGGCTCTTTTAAACCGCCGCCTGTTTTATAAATATCCAGCCCGTGAATTTGATATGCTCCGCGCCATAAACTAAGGTCAATATCCTTAACGGAGCCGCCATAGCCATCTAGTTCGCTGATCTTCTGGTTCACATAATTCGTGACCCAAACTGGCAAATAGGCACGAATGCCTATAAGGGCAATGATCAGAAATGCCACAACATAAACTGCTATGGCCTTCTTTTTTTTGAATAGGGGTTTACGCTTTGGGTTCTCCATTCATATACTTACTC
>JBBKXC010000094.1:0-6257 GCA_037969275.1 Bdellovibrionales bacterium
GCGTATGATATGAATATCTATCACGCTTGGGATATGGATAAGAGCGGATCGGTTGATATGGTTGAATATAAAAGCATGACCACGACTTATCACGACCTTGATAAAGACGGCGTGTATGACTGGGTAACGAGCGAATCTAACCATTCACACTAATAAGATAACTAAGCCGCAGTTTTTTCTTTCTCTGCGAAAGGTAATACGGCTTTAATAATATTTCCCAGCTCCGCCTGCGTTAGCTTTGCATTCAAAGACAAGCGCAGGCGGGCTGTATTTTCGGGTACAGTTGGCGGGCGAACCGCGCGAATATCGTAGCCCAATTCTTGTAACGCCTCCGCAGCGTCCATTGCCTTTTTATCATCCCCCAAAATCACCGGAAGTATATGCGAACCGAAGCCGCCAAGTTTACTATGCGCAATTTTGCACAGCGCCATTAATTTTTCACGCGCCAGATCGCCTTCACTTGATGCCGATAATTCAATCGCTTTTTGCGTCAGATAAGCTTGGAGCGGCGGCGGAGCGGTGGAATATATAAAAGGCCGCGCGGCATTAATCAAATAATCAATAATATCGGCGCTTGCGCAAACAATGCCGCCAGCAATGCCGAGAGCTTTACCGCAGGTGTGAAGAATAATAAGATTCTCGCGGGGAAGAGAATCGGCAAGTCCTTTACCATGCGCGCCAAAAACGCCCGAACTATGGGCTTCATCAACAATAAGAACAGCGTCATATTCTAGCGCCAGCGCATATAATTCTTTGAGCGGCGCAAAATCACCATCCATAGAATACAGCGCTTCAACGGCAATAAAAATTTTCTGCGAATCGGGCCGATGTTTTTTCAGCGCCGCTTCAAAAGCACTTACATCATTATGCGCAATTTTTTCGGACTTAATGTTAGGTGTATAAAGCGCATCACGCATGGAGGCATGGACGAGCGAATCGAATAAAACAACATCGTGCCGCGAAGGGAGCGTGGTGAGCAGCGCATAATTAGCGGCAAAGCCATTGGCAAAATAAAGCGCTTTTTCAAAGCCGTAATGCTGGGCGGCAAATTCCTCCAAGGCCATATGCTCCGGCGCATTACCGCGCAAAAGCCGCGAGCCGCCAGCGCCCAATCCAACGCCATTTTTTATGGCCTCAATTGCCGCCGCCTTAATGGTCTGGTGATCGGTTAAACCGAGATAATCATTGGAAGAAAGGTCAAGCCCGCGCGCCATGCTTAAGGAGCGCAGACGATTTTTTGTTTGTAAGGCGCTAAGTTTGTTTTGGAATAAATCCATATTTACGCAGGGTAAATTACGGGTAGCGCGGGCGAATCAAATTTCTCAAGCTCATGCCCAATTTGCGCGCGCGCAATGGCTATATCTGCCGCGCGTTTTTCTGCTTCATATTTAAAATATGCCGTGCCATGAACACCAAAGCCATTTTTAGGGCTGTTCAAACGATCCCACTCCGCCTCGAGGCGAAGCTTCATTTCAAGTAATCTGTCCTGCTCGGTCTTTGCCATTTTTATCTCCCAAAAAAATTAAGCCGCTTTCGCGCAGCCGCATCCGGTGCCGCAGCCCATTTGCTTTTCTTCTTTGTACGGCGCGCGTGGTTTAATTCCTAGCTCATCTAGAAGGTTTTTGTCAAAGTCTTCGTCAGGATTGGCTGTGGTCAACAGTTTCTCGCCAGTGAAGATTGCATTCGCGCCCGCCATAAATGCCAGCGTTTGCGCTTCTTTGGAAATCTGAAGGCGGCCAGCAGACAGGCGCACCATTGAATTTGGCATCAAAATACGCGCGACCGCAATCGTCCGTATCCACTCGAAAATATCGAGCTTTTCTGTGTTTTCCATCGGCGTTCCGGCGACGGGCACAAGCATATTGATCGGCACGCTTTCTGGCTGCGGGTTTAGATTAGCCAGTGTGTGCAGGAGGGAAATGCGGTCTTCTTCGCGCTCGCCCAGTCCCAAAATACCGCCGCAACACGCCGAAATTCCGGCCTTAGCCACATTTTGCAATGTCTCGAGGCGCTCGTCATAGCTGCGTGTTGTGATGATTTTGTCGTAAAATTCGCGGGAGGTATCAAGGTTATGATTATAGGCGGTCAAGCCAGCTTCTTTCAATTTAACGGCTTGCGGCTCGGTCAGCATGCCCAGCGTCACGCAGGCTTCCATACCCATGTCGGAAACGCCCTTCACCATATCGCATACACGATCAAACGCTCTTCCGTCCAGAACACGCGGCCAGGCTGCGCCCATACAGAAACGGGTGGAGCCAGATTCCTTTGCAGCGCGCGCCTGCTCCAAAACTTCGTCTGTTTTCATCAGAGTTTCTTTTTCAAGATCGGCATTATTATAGATGGACTGCGAACAATATTTGCAATCCTCGGTGCAGCCGCCCGTTTTGATCGAAAGCAAGGTACACATCTGCATTTCATTGGCAGCGTGATGCTCACGGTGGACGCTGGATGCCTCGTAAACGAGATCCATAAAGGGTTTGCGGTAAAGTGAAGCCACTGCTTCGAGTGTGAATTTTTCTTGTGTCATGGGTCGGAAGATTAAGGCGTTCCCCGCCTCTCGTCAATCATTTTGGCGTATTTAATCATGATTATGGTATGATAAAACTATGCGGCGGAGCGTTCTTCAAATTATAATTATGGCCATGCTGGTAATTACGCCAGCCTTGCCTGCATTTGCGCATTCCGGCTCTGGCGCGCATTCTCATGATGATGGCGGCGCTTCAGAGCGAAGTCTGCGAAAAGAATATGAGCGCAAGCAAAAAGAAATCGTAGCCGCCCAGCGGAAAACCTATAAGGCGCCAGCGACACCCGCGCCCTCTACTGCCAGTAAAACCGAGCCCGCTGCGCCGCGTAATCTCATTTACAACAAGCCAAAGACAAACGCCGCGCCGAAACCTTTGTGGCAATAAGCGCTAAGCCTTTTCGGCTTCATAGGTATAATCAACCACCACGCGGTAATGCGGATCTTCGATAGTATTGACCTCCACCAAATTTCTCGCTTTTTTCAGCAAGAGCTGGCAATCAGGGCTTAGATGCACAAGGTGCAAACGCTTTCCCGCTTCTTCGTATTTTGTCGCCATCGAATCAATTGCCTCTAACGCCGAGTGATCCCAAACGCGCGCATGACGAAAATCAATTACGATATCTTCCTCTTCGGCGTCATTGGCGGGATTAAAAATATTTCTAAACGCCGCAATCGAGCCAAAGAAAAGTGGACCGTAGAGTTTATAAACTTTGTGGCCGCTTTCCTCGGCGCGTCCTTCGATCACCCAAATATGATGCGCAGATTTCCAAGCATAGACGAGCGCCGAAACAATCACGCCAATCACAACTGCGGTGGCCAGATCATGGATAATCGTCACACTGGTCACCAACAAAATAACGAAGGCATCTTGTCGCGGAATTTTATTCATGATTCGCACCGATGCCCAAGCAAAGGTGCTAATCACGACCATCATCATAAGCCCCGTCAGCGCGGCGAGCGGAATCATCTCGATCCATTTCGAAGTGAAGAGAATAAAGCAGAGCAGCGCCAAGGCCGCTGTGATGCCCGACAAGCGCCCGCGTCCCCCGGAATTAATATTAATCATGGATTGACCGATCATCGCGCAGCCCCCCATCGCGCCAAAAACGCCGCATGTTGTATTGGCAAGGCCTTGTCCGACGCATTCTTTGGAAACGCGCCCGCGCGTGTCGGTCATTTCATCGATCAATGTGAGCGTGAGCAAGCTCTCGATCAAACCAATCGCCGCCAGAATAATTGAAACCGGCAAAATGATCATCAGCGTTTCTAGGGTGAAAGGCACCATCGGAATGTGAAAACTCGGCAAGCCGCCCGCAACGCTCGCGAGATCGCCCACAGTGCGCGTATCAAGATCAAATCCGATCACCAGGGCGGAAACAGCCACAACAGAAGCCAGTGAGGCTGGAATAATCTTCCCAATTTTTGGTACTTTCGGGAGTAGCCATATGATCGCCATCGTCAAAACTGTTAGCCCGACCATCAAATAAAGCGCCGTACCTTCCATCCACCCACCATTGAATAGTACATTTAATGCACTGTGAGAGCCACCTTCGGCGGCGTGCGAATCGATAGCTTGCTCTGGCTGCGCGCCCTTGAACTGACCAAGCTGCGCCAGAAAAATTACAATCGCCAAACCGTTGACGAATCCCAGCATTACGGGATGCGGCACAAGGCGAATAAATTTGCCCAAGTGAAAAACACCCGCTAAAATTTGGATAAGACCAGTTAGCAAAACCGCTGCAAAAAGATATTCCACGCCATAAACAGCGACTAAACCAACCATCGCCACGGCCATAGCGCCCGTAGCGCCGGAGATCATGCCGCTCCGTCCGCCGAAAACAGATGTAATAATGCCGACAATAAAGGCCGCGTATAATCCAACCAGCGGCGCTACGCCAGCTACAAATGCAAAAGCAATGGCTTCGGGAACAAGCGCAAGGGCCACGGTTATGCCGGATAAAATATCAGCGCGCGGGTTATCTGTAAGACGAAATCGTTCGACAAGGCGAAGCATAACAATAGCTTTCCATTTTTTAGTTAATATAAATTTTGGCATGGCTCCCGCATTTTAAGAAGCGGGAATGGCCGGAAACGTTGGTTCTAATGCATAATGACCTAAGGCGCAACGTTAAACTATTCCAGATTTTGGCAATAATATTGACTTTTGACCCACCATATATTATACATAACGCTTATTTTAAGCACTCAGGATATTTAAAGTGAGCGATTCGCAGCAAGTTCATTTGGCACAATTATTTTCCGAACATGGCGGAGACATGGGCGGCTATACGCAATGCTTTATAGATTTCATTAAAAATACGCCGGAATTTGACGATTATATAAAAAAAACCGTCACAAAGCCCTTAAGTGTTAGCGAGCCTAATTTTAAATCCAAGAGAAGACGTAAAGTATATCGAAGCAAATTAGCTGGGGAACGAAACCATAAGGGATATTTTAATTGGGTAAGCTTAAAATCATCCATGGCACATGAATACCATGTTAAATCCAAATCTCTCAATATCCAACTCAATAATGAATTACTCCATTCACTCAGTAGAATGACTGAATTATTTTTTGGCGATCGCTTTCTTGATGACTTGCATAAATATCGCGTTCGCCCCCATGCATGTATAGGTGAACAACACAAAAAATTAACACAAACACATTTTGCTACAGCATCTCGCGAACTTTTTCGTAAAGGAAGCACCTTTATAATGGATCCCGGCTCTATTCTTCACGAGGCCGTCGTGACAATGAAACAATCCATGACTTGGGCTTGTATGTGGAGCGAAACACTAGACGATGTTAAAATTCAGATGCAAGCAATGTTAGAGCCGACAATTACACACCCATTAACCCGTGAAGCTATTAGCCCAATTCAAATGCTAGGCTTTGGCAATAATGGGTATATAGGCGAAGAAATTTCTTCAAGGTTCCCGACACATTTGAACTATCGCCCTATTGTCCGGCAGGCTACGGCAACTGACCCTTCAATTATAAATCCCAATTTTGTCAAACTATGGTTTGATCGCGATCTTAAAATCGGAGGATGTCCGGCCCAAGTACATAAAAGGCGCATTGGCGATGTGTATATGAACTTTGCTCAAATGTACGTGGATTGCGCCATAAAAATCACAGATCGCTGGGAACAATTCCAAAAATTGGAGCAATCCGCATTACAAGAAAATACGTCCGCACCTGCAAATGATTAAAAAAAACGCAGGCCCTTAGACCTGCGTTTTATAATTTCGAATTTATAACTTATCTTTCAACAATCAACCTGTCAAAGCGCGGCGGATCACGTCCGTGTCCTGCGCGATTTGTGCATCGGCTGCGATAAGCTCTTCAACTTTACGCACAGCGTGCATCACAGTTGTGTGATCGCGGCCACCGAATTTACGGCCAATTTCCGGCAAGGAGCGGGCTGTCAATTGCTTAGCCAGATACATCGCAATCTGGCGCGGACGAGCAACATTACGTGCGCGGCGCGCAGAATGCATGTCGGTCAAACGAAGATTGTAATGCTCGGCAACCTTACGCTGGATCTCGTCAATGGTTATGCGGCGATCATGAGCGCGGAGCAAATCTTGAAGCACTTCTTGCGTGCTTTCCAGAGTAATTGGCTGCGCAGCGACATCAGCATGGGCAACGATCCGGTTAAGAGCGCCTTCCATTTCGCGAATGTTCGACGTTACTTTAAGTGCCAAAAATTCAAGAACGCTGTCAGGCACAT
>JBBKXC010000095.1:0-5279 GCA_037969275.1 Bdellovibrionales bacterium
CCTGCCGGGGATGTGACCACAGCTGACATTCTTCTGGCCAAAGTAGCTAACGCTGGAAGTAGCAAAGCAATAATCGTGGTTGATTAAGAACTGCGGAATTGCTTTACTGGGGCATTGCTAAAAATTTTATAAAACAAGGAATTGTCATGCGATTTCTGTTCTATCTTCTCTGTTTCACGCTCATTCTACCGGCCACGGCCTTTGCGCAAAGCGCTTTGGAAACAGAAGCTAAGCAAGCCATTATTATTGATTTTGAAACAGGCTCTGTTATATACGAAAAGAATGCAGATGAGCGCATGCCGACCTCATCCATGAGTAAGACGATGACACTTTATCTTGTTTTTGATGCTTTGAAAAAAGGCACAGTTAAGCTGGATGATACATTAGTAGTGAGTGAAAAAGCATGGCGCATGGGCGGCTCTAAAATGTTTGTTGAGCTTAATGAACGTATTAAAGTCGAGGACCTTATTCGCGGCGTAGCCATTCAATCGGGCAATGATGCGACGATAGTTCTGGCCGAAGGGCTTGCTGGTTCCGAGGCTGCTTTCGCGGCAGCTATGACGGAAAAAGCTAAAGAGCTTGGGATGAATAACTCCAATTTTGTCAATGCGAGTGGCTGGCCTGACCCATTGCATTATTCCACAGCGCGCGACCTCGCGACGCTTGGTATAGCGACAATTCATAATGACGGCGATTATTACCATTATTATGCCGAAAAGGAATTTGTGTATCACAAAATTACACAGCAAAACCGTAATCCACTCCTCTACCGCAATGTTGGCGCCGATGGGATTAAGACGGGGCATACAGAAGATGCTGGTTATGGCTTGATTGGGTCCGGCGTTTCGCCGGAAGGTCGGCGCGTAGTGCTTGTTGTTAATGGTTTACCAAGTGATGCTGCGCGTGCACAAGAATCGGCGCGGCTTATGGAGTGGGCGCTCAATGGCTTTACCAATAAGACGATAGCTAAAGCAGGCCAGACAATAGCAGAAGCGCAAGTTGTTTACGGTAAGGCAAAAAGTGTGCCCGTTGGTGTTTCAAAAGACGCTGTGCTGACATTACCAAAAATGATGACTGATAAAATCAAAGCCGAAGTTGTCTACAATGGCCCGCTTGCCGCGCCAGTTGTTAAGGACCAAAAAATTGGTAAGCTGGTTATTACTGTGCCGGGGCGCTCTGAGCCTTTGGATGTGCCTTTGGTGGCAATGAACGATATCAAAGGACAGGGTTTCTTTGGTAAGGCATTTTCGAAAATGCGCCAGATGTTTTCGGGCGGTGCATAAGAGTTTCGATGAACGCAGCGCGAGGAATATTTATTACATTTGAGGGCGGAGAGGGTTCCGGTAAATCCACGCAAGCTAAACGGCTGGCTGCACAGCTACAATCTCAAGGTTTTGATGTTGTCCTGACGCGCGAGCCCGGCGGAACCAATGAGGCAGAGAAAATCCGCGCTTTACTGGTTGATCGTGACGGCGGCAATTGGAGCCCGCTCGAGGAATGTTTACTGCTGTTTGCGGCGCGCGCCCATCATGTGCGTACATTAATCCAGCCTGCACTGGATGCCGGGAAAGCTGTCGTATGCGACCGCTTCACAGATTCAACGAAAGCCTATCAGGGATATGGTCTTGGCTTGTCTTTGGATAAAATTGAGGTGATTGAGCGAGAGGCGTTAGGCGATTTCAAGCCTGATTTAACTTTCCTTCTCGATATTCCGGCGAAGGATGGATTGGCACGCTCCTCGAAAAGACTAAGCGATGAAAATAGCACTGAAGACCGCTATGAAAATCTGGCGCTGGGTTTTCACGAGATGTTACGCAAGGGCTTCTTGGAAATGGCAACGCATGAGCCGGAGCGTTTTAGGGTCATTGACGCATCATTGACGATTGATGACATTACGGCGCAGATACAAAGCATAGCTGCGGAAAGCTTGGTGAGCGTATGAATTTATTTGGCGATGATGAGATTGAAACCGAGGATGCAGGCGCTGCTCTTGAGGCGGAGTTGACGCTGGACGGCGAATTAAGTGGCCTTTTACCGCCATCTCAAAACCCGTTTAGCTATGGGTTTTCTGCGCAGGAATTAAGCCTGCTCAAGCTGTATAATGCCGATAAAATGCCCCATGCCCTTATCTTTGCTGGCGGTGAGGGGATCGGCAAGCAGACATTTGCCTATCGTTTGGCGCGTTTTTTATTGGCGCAGCAAATTTCTGACCCTAATCAGGATAGCATGTTCGGCTCGGCAGAGCCTGTGGAGGTGAGCAGTCTGGATCTCGCTGCCGATCATCCGACATTTCGTCGCATTGCCTCTGGGGGGCATTCTGATTTTTTGGCAATAGAGCGTAAATTCGATGAGGCCAAAGGCAAGCATAAGGATAGCGTTGATGTTGCCGAGGTGCGCCGAATAGCACCTTTTTTGCGTATGACGGCGGCGGAAGGCGGCTGGCGCGCGGTTATTGTTAATGATGCCGATACAATGAAGCGCAGCGCGCAAAACGCCATTTTGAAAATTCTGGAAGAGCCGCCAGCCAATACCTTGCTTATCTTGATCGCGCATAGGCCGGGTGCGCTCATTCCGACAATCCGCTCGCGCGCGCGCGTAATCCACTTTCAAGCGCTGGCCATTGGTGATTTTGAAGCCTTGCTCCAGCAGCAAGGGCATTATCTTGCTCAGGCTGAGTTGCAGGCGCTTTATACCTTGGCGGAAGCAAGCATAGGCCGAGCACTTGATTTGATAGATCAAGGCGGGCTGGATGTTATGGGCAAGGTTATAACCATGTTCGAAGATTATCCTGAATGGCGCTGGCCTCAAATTCACGTTGTGGCCGAGGATTTGGCGCGAAGCAATAATGCGCACGGCTTTGCGATGTTTCGCAGTGTCATGCAATGGATCGCAAAGCAATTGGCGCTAAGCAAGGCGCGGGCACGAGCCCTTCCAGCTGGACCGCTGGCATCGCTTGGTGTTTTCGAAAGCATGCAAAGAAACTCGAGTCTTGAAAGCCTGATGAAAATCTGTGATACCCTGCAAGGGCATTTTGATATGGTCGAGCGTGGCAATCTCGAAAAACGGCAGGCTGTTTTAAAGGCATTCTCAATATTTACAGGATAAAAAATGAGCAAGAACAATAATTTTTACATTACTACCGCAATTTCCTATGTGAACGGTCTACCGCATCTCGGCCACGCCTATGAGGCGATATTGACCGATGTCATGGCGCGTTTTCAACGGTTGGATGGCAAGAATGTGATGTTCTTGACCGGTACGGACGAGCATGGCGAGAAGGTGCATAAAACGGCTGAAAAGAATGGCATGAGCGCGCAGGACTTTGCCGATCAGAATGCGGCAGGCTTTCGCAAGATGACCCAAACACTGGGCATATCCAATGATGACTTTATTCGCACCACCGAGCCGCGTCATTATGAAGCTGCTAAGGCGATATGGATTAAACTGCGTGAGAGCGGTGATATTTACCTCGGAAAATACGAGGGCTGGTATTCGGTGCGTGAAGAAGGCTATTTCACTGAAGATGAGTTAACCAAAGATCCGAAAACGGGTCAGATGATTACGCCCAATGGTACGGAAGTCGAGTGGGTGGAGGAATCCAGTTACTTCTTCAAGCTCTCGGAATATACCGATAAATTGCTCGAATTGTATGAGGCGCATCCTGAATTCATTGAGCCGTCATCGCGCCGCAATGAAATTATTTCCTTTGTGAAAGGCGGCTTAAAAGACCTTTCGGTATCGCGTGATAAGAAACGCTTGAGTTGGGGTATTCCTGTGCCGGATGATGATAATCATGTGATGTATGTTTGGCTCGATGCGCTTACAAATTATATTACCGCAGTGGGCTATCCCGATACTGAGAAGAAAAGCTTTCAAGACTTCTGGCCTGCGGATTACCATGTGATTGGTAAGGACATTACGCGCTTTCATGCAGTCTATTGGCCAGCCTTTTTGATGTCGGCTGGTATCGAGCTTCCAAAAACGATTTTCGCGCATGGTTTTATTAATGTCGAGGGCGTGAAAATGTCAAAATCCTTGGGCAATGTCATGTCGCCGGAGGGCTTGGTCGAGACTTACGGTCTTGATGCGATGCGTTATTTGCTTATGCGTGAGATTGCGCATGGGCAAGACGGCAATTTTTCGCATGACCACGCAGTTCAACGTATTAATGCCGATCTGGCCAATGGCTTAGGTAATCTCTCGCAGCGCACGCTCTCGATGATCCATAAAAATTGTGGGGAAATTATTCCGCAATGCGGCGATTTATCGGATGATGATAAGATGCTTATTGAGCGCGCCTATAAGGATTTAAATGGTCCGATGCGGGCGCAATTTAATGCATTCGAGTTTCATAAAGGGCTTGAAACGATTATGGCTGTCGCGCGTGAGGCCGATGCCTATATCGACCGCCAAGCGCCATGGAAACTTAAAAAAGAAGACCCGAAGCGCATGGAGACAGTGCTATATGTGCTGGCCGAAGTTATTCGCTGCCTTGCGATTGCAATACAGCCCGTAACGCCCGAGGCAGCCTCTAAAATTCTGGATCAGCTTGAGATTTTCAAAGACCAGCGCTTACTCGTGCATATCTCAAGCGATTATGCCCTTAAATCCGGCACTAAAATAGAAAAACCTGAGGGCGTGTTTCCACGTATTGTTCTAGAAGAGGAGCCGCAAAAAGCGGCTGGGTGAGGGGGCATGTGGATCGATTCGCACTGTCATTTGACCCATGAACGCATTCGTGACTTTGCCGCGCCTGACGCGCTTGTAAAGACGGCCAATGAAAATAATGTGAGCGGTATGCTGACCATTTCCTGCCAAATTACAGGTGATTTCCCGGCGCAGCTTGAAACAGCAACGGCGCATAGGAATGTCTGGTGCTCAATAGGAACGCATCCACATGATGCGGGGCTTGCGGCAGAAAAGGATATTACATTGGATCGCCTCGTGGCGCTGGCCACAAGCGACCCTAAAATTATTGGCATTGGGGAAAGTGGTCTGGATTACTTTTACCACCATTCGAGTGCTGAAGATCAGCAGGCTTCTTTTCGAAAGCATATCCGCGCCTGTCTGGAGACAGGATTGCCGTTGATTGTTCATAGCCGGGATGCCGAGGCGGATACCGCGCGGATTATCAAGGAGGAGAGCGCAGGCGCAAATCTAAAGGGCGTGATGCATTGCTTTTCTTCAAAACCGGCATTGGCCGATGATGCGCTTGATTTCGGGTTTTACATCTCCTTTTCCGGCATTGTTACCTTCAAGGCGGCAAAGGAGTTACAAGA
>JBBKXC010000096.1:0-5543 GCA_037969275.1 Bdellovibrionales bacterium
GGCGCATTTATGCTGGCGATGGCAACATCTTTTATACCGACGGGCGCGAATGCAGAAGAGCCGCAACGCATTTCTCAGAGCCAGCCAGAAACAATTTATGATGAGGCTTTTATTGCCAACTCCTTGTCAGAAATTATGGCTAATGACAGCTGGGGTGAACGGGATCTAGCCTATTATTATCTTAGATTTGAAGCAGGTAAAGATCCGGCCGCGACCCAAATTTTGGTAAGGGAGTTGGCCAAATGGCTCGACGATGAAAAGTATCAAATGGAAATTGCGCATCAATTACATTTTATAGCTGATGAGCATAATCGGGACATTTTTACACAAGAGCTTATGGAACCTTTGAAAAGTTTTATTGAGGCGACAAAGGGCACGCAAGGCAAAGAAGCGCAAGAGCGCCTGTATTTAATCCGCGCTCTTGCGCATACAACTCCGGAGCTTACACAGTTAGAAGTCGATACGATTTGGCAGCTTCTCGATAACGGAGATGGAACAATGTGGGATGAGGTTATCCGCTCCTATTCTAACATTAACGACCAATTTCCCGGACAATTTGAGGAAGATATCGACGAAGCCTTACGTGAGCCTTTGGAGGCACTTATTCCTTATCTTCAAAGCCCCCACCCGCAGGTGCGGGTTAACATGGCGTATTATATCGGTAATATAGGATATGCGAGCCCAGGCCTTAGCCTAAAAGCCGCCAAGCTGCTTGCGCCGCTTCTGCACGATACAGATCAAGACGTCCAACAACAGGTCGTGAAGCAAATGAGCTCTCTGAGCGTAGATTTGGCCTCCGCAGAGTTTTTGCTTGAATCCTTTGCCCCGCTGGTTGAAGACGTAGATCAATTAGATGGATACACATTTATTTATTTCGTAAATGGTATCGGACATGCGGGATATGAGCATCCTTTAGAATTGGGTGATAAATCCATTTATCTTCTGCAATTATCCGCAGCGCATTTACAAGATGAAGACCAATATGCGCGCAGCGGCCTCTTAAGAGATATTGATGATAATATTGAATATATAGTGAGTCGTCAGATTGCAGCGCAGCAAGCCATAATTAATGAAATGGTGCAGCAACAAAAAAATAGCGCGGCTCCAATTCCTGAAACGCCATTAGAATTTGGTAGATAATATCTAAAATAATATTAGAAAAATTAAGGAGAATACAATGCGTAAAGCCGTACAAATCGAAACATTTACGGGTATTTTTACTGCTTCCGCGCTTGATGTTGCTGATCATCTGGCCGTTCTTTACGGCGTCGGTAAGGACACGATGCGCAGTTTGGTTTTTAGCAATATGATTGATAAAGGATTGGAAAAACCGCCCGAAGATCCCCGCGTTCTTTTGGCCAAGACCCTTGAGGTGCGCGGCGGCGATTCTTTGGTTTCCAGCCTAGCCATTGCGCCTAATCTCGTCGAAGCCTTTGCGCTGCAAAGAGGCGGGGTACTCGAGGTGGAGGTTGATTTGAATAGCTATAGCCCCGAGGTTGGTCTGCATGTTCTGCGCGCCCGTACGGATGATATGCCGCAGTGGCTCTGCGCGCTCTAATTCATTTCACGCTTGCGCGCCTACATAAAATATTCTACGACTAATCCCATAAAAAAATAAAAATAAAAATAATATTTTACAGGGAGATTTGTCATGAACTACGACTTCACATACTTTGCGCCGCCTAAAACAGGGGCTATTGTTGTACCGGTTTTCGAAAATGGATTTTTGGGAACGGAGAGCCGCAATTTTGATACCAAGCTCGGCGATGCTATACGCAAGCGCCTCGATCAAAAATCTTTCGATGGTAATTTCGGCAAAGTGCTGACGCTTTCTGTAGACGAAGCCTTAGGCGCAAAGGAAATCATTCTGCTCGGTATGGGCAAGGGCGATGATATGGGCGCAAAAGAGATTAAAGCGCTTAGCCTTACGCTCGCCAAAGCCATCAAAGAATGCGGCGAGGACAGTGTGCATTTTCTTGGCCGCGACCTGCAAACACAATCAGGCGATGAAATGATTCTAGCCAAAGTATTCGATGCCATGCAGCAAAACGAATATAAATTTAACAAATATAAATCCACTACAGCCAATGATAATGCAACGCCAACAACGCTCAAAGGCGTTGTTCAGGATTGGCAGGGCAACAAGATCGAATTAGCGGAATTAAGTGAGATCACAAATAGCGCGAATTGGGCGAAAGATCTCGGCAATGAGCCGCCGAATAAACTCACGCCGCAAGTCTACGCCAAGCGTATTACCGACGAGCTTCAGCAATTCAATAATGTGAAAGTGCGCACGCTGGATGTGGCCGATATGGAAGCGCTAAAGATGGGCGGCGCGCTGGCTGTTAATCAGGGCAGCACAAAAAATCCGGGCTGCATGGTTGTGATTGAATATGACGGCACGAACGGCGTACAAGATAAGCCCTACGGCCTTGTTGGTAAGGGCGTAACCTTTGATACGGGTGGCTACAACCTGAAACCGGGCGGCTCTATGGCCGATATGAAGACCGATATGTGCGGCTCTGCTGCTGTGGTTGGTACGATGCGCTCACTGGCTGCGCGCGGTGCGAATACAAAAGTTGTAGCCGTGGTTGGACTGGTTGAAAATATGGTGGATGGCAATGCGTTCCGCCCCTCCGATATTATTACTATGATGAATGGTATGACGGTCGAGATTGGCAATACAGACGCCGAAGGCCGGCTTGTTCTGGCTGATGCGATTACCTATATCCAGCAAGAATATGATCCGAAATTTGTACTGGATTTTGCAACGTTGACGGGCGCTATGGTTATGGCGCTTGCCGATACATATACGGGCGTATTTTCGAATGATGATGCGCTCTCGAGCAAAATTATTGCCGCTGGCAATGCATCCGGCGAGCTTGGCTGGTCTATGCCTGTTATGCATGAGGCGTTCAGCGCAGCGGTGAAGGGCTCTGTTTCTGATCTCAGCAATACTGGGAAACTGAAAGGCGCTGGCGCAAGTACAGCTGCCGCCTTCCTAAAATCTTTCGTCGATGAAGGCCGCCCTTGGGCGCATTTCGATATAGCGGGAACATCAAGTAAGGGCGGCTCGGCTACGGGCGTGGGCGTGCGCTGGATGGATGAATTATTCGCTGCTAATTTTGAAGCGGCGAACAATACTCCTGCGCTGCAACATATTGCGACATATGATATGTAATTTAGGTGCTTGTTATTGGCCATAAAAAATGCAATGAATAGGCATAATAAATATAAAAATATACAGGGAGATTACAATGAGTGTTGAAAAACATAAATTATCCAATGGCGCAACCGTTCTTATCGATCATATGCCGAATGCAAAAACCACCGCTTTATCTTACATGTTTCAAATTGGATCACGTTTTGAAACGGAGGAAGAAAATGGCCTTGCTCATTTTTTTGAACACATGGCATTCAAGGGCACAACCTCCCGTGATGTTCATACTCTCCTGAGCGAACAAGATGATCTAGGTGCAAGAAGCAACGCATTTACATCCAAAGAAGTTACTCTTTATTATATGCATGGCTTGGCCGAAGATGTTTTTAAATTCAATGACATTCAGGCAGATATGGCTATAAATTTGACGCTTCCAGAAGAAGAATTGAGAAAGGAGCGCGGTGTTATTCTTGAGGAAATAAAGCGCGCTCAGGACAACCCTCAGCAAGTAATGTTTAGCGGACTTTTTGAACAAGCATACCCTGACCAAGCATATGGTAGAACAACGCTTGGTCCTTCTATCAATATCAAGAATTTTGATCGTGAAATATTCGATAGTTTCAGAAAAAAACATTACCTTCATGCTGGAAATCTTGTTGTTAGTGTTGCGGGCTGTGTAGATCCTGAAAGAATCTTGAAAGATGTAGAGGAAAAAACATCTTCAATGCCTGCAGGAGAGCGTAGCACCTACAGTCCAGCTGAATATAAGGGTGGTCAGTTTACATTTATAAAGCCCACTTCACAGGTTAATCTGGCTGTGGCTTTTGAAGCCAGCGCGGCGGGACATGAGGATAATATGGCAGAATCCATTATGAACTCAGTCTTGTCAGGTGGTATGTCTTCGAGACTATCGCGAGAAATTCGTGAGAAAAGAAGTCTTGTTTATAGCGTCAGTGCGGGTATTAATCGTAGCTTTGATACAGGTTTCTTTTATGCTGTGGCCGGAACAAGTCCAGAAAAAGTATCTGAACTTTTACCTGTTTTGTGCGCAGAACTAGACAAAATTCGTCAAACCCCTGTCAGTGATGAAGAATTTGAAAGAGCGAAAAAGAAATTCCAGATTTCAGTTGCTATGGAACAAGATTCAATGCCGGATGATCGTATGACGAATATGGCGATGGAACACAACATGAAAGGTTTCATTGAAACCGATGAAGATTTCAATCAACGTCTTCAAAGTGTTACCAAAGATGATCTTATGCGCGTTGCCCAGAAAATATTCTCAGGTAAGCCTACATTTGCGTCCGTTGGCCCTCCTAAGCCGACCGAGCAGGAGGAGATCGCAATGCGATTGGGTCTCGAGTTATAACATTCTAAGTTAGAACAACAAAAAACCGCCTTGTCATTTGATAGGGCGGTTTTTTTACGGGTGGCTTGGGCCGATATTGGTGTTGGTGTGAGCCGGCGGCTTATAGGGCGGCGGGATTTGCACGAAATACGCGCCAGGGTTATTCGGATCATAATCCGGCGGATGTGTGTTGTATTGCGCCTGATAGATGCTGAGGTAATTGTTCTGCCAATCCAGCGTGGCTGTGGCTAGGGCGCGCTGCAGCTCAATGCTGCGCTCGCTGGTCATAGAGCCTGTGTATTCCATGGCAAGCGCGTTGATATAGGTTTGCGGCTTAACGAAATGGATTTTGTTTTTATGGGCGTCCAGCCATTCATCATGCGTTGCGTAGGTGTAGTTTTTTGCCGGCTTGAGGTTTTTGTTTTGAGGCGTTGCCATGCGCGGGCTTCCTGCGAAGAACATCGTCACATCATTAACAATCATGCTGGCGGCAGGTGTTGCCATTGTCAGCATATCTTGCAGCAAGCTTTTGCCGCTTTTCAATACCTTGGATGTGCGGTCGAGGAAATCACCTGTATCAATGCCTTCGTCGATAACGTGAAGCGTCCAGACATTATTAAAGGATTTTTTCATGCGCGCCCAAAAGGCTATATTTGTGCCGGGGAAGGATACAACATCTCCCGGATGCGCGTTGATAATGCGGCTTTGGTGACCGTTCATAAATTTATTTTCGAACGCTTTGATGAGGGGGCGTTTCAAGATTTGCATGCTGCGTAGATTATAAGCGCGCGCGATGGTCGTATCGTCATGGATTTTTTTGACGAAATCCGCATCGTTAATATCTCTGTCCTTAACCGGCTGAGAAGTATCTGTCATATCAATGACATTGATGGCGACGCCCTTCGTAGCGTAGTAATCATGAAGCTGGTTTGGGGAATATTGCAAATTAGAACGCAGTTCGCCGGAGCTGTTTAGCTGCATACCTTCTTTTGCATCGAATTTTTCGATAACATCATAGCCGTGGTTAATCATCAG
>JBBKXC010000097.1:0-12644 GCA_037969275.1 Bdellovibrionales bacterium
GCAGATTGCCAAACAGCCGGAAGCCTTAGGCCCAACATCGTTTGGTTTGGTGAAATCCCCTACGCTATGGAGCGCATTGCAAACGCCCTTCAGGATTGCGATTTATTTCTTTCCATCGGTACATCGGGCAATGTCTACCCCGCCGCTGGATTTGCGCAAGAGGCCGGATATGCGGGCGCACTCACAGCCGAGATCAATCTAGAGCCCTCGTTAAACGCCAGCGCATTTCATGCGGGCTATTACGGCGCGGCCACAAGTGAGGTTCCCAAGCTCGTGGAAAACTTGCTGCAAAGCTGCACCACTGCGTAAATTTTCCTTGCAATTACTGGCGCATCTTGCAAGTTTCATGGTATAAATAATGAAGACGAAACGTCTTTCACTCAGGGAATCTCTTACTTGTGACCATGGTCCGCTTTTATAAAATTGCGATGCTTTGCCTGTGCATGCTTATCATGCATACCCCCGCGCATGCCCTGAGCGTTGATGAAATCCGCTTTGGCGCGCATCCCGATAAAACCCGTCTTGTTTTTGATTTGAGCGAGACCAGCGATTTTAGAGCCTTTACGCTTTCCGATCCCTATCGCCTCGTTGTGGATCTGCCCGATTTTACATGGCGCGTCGGCACGCTGCCCCATAATGCGAGCGCGGGGATTACGGCTGTGCGCCATGGTAATCTAGAGGCCGGCATTGCGCGCATAGTCTTTGACCTTGACCGCCCCGTCACAGTACAAAACGCCTTCATTCTGCCGCGCCAAGGTGAAAAGCCCGATCGCCTTGTCATTGATATTGCCAGAGCCAGCGGCGCGGAATTTTCGAATGGCACAGGACAAATTTTTGGAACACTTAGCCTTAATCCCGTCAACCTCGCCTCGGCGCAGTCCTATAATGATGATCGCACAGCAGGCAGCAAACCCAATTATGCGACGCCCAAAGCCAAGCCCTCCATGAGCAAAAAGCCGCTCATTGTTATTGACCCCGGCCATGGCGGCGTTGATCCGGGCGCAATCGGCGCCGATGGCAATTACGAAAAGCATGTTGTGCTTGGCCTTGCCAAAGCGCTAAAAGATGAGCTTGAGGGGACTGGCCGCTACCGCGTCATGATGACCCGCGATAGTGACATCTTTATAAAGCTGGGTGATCGCGTGAAATTCGCCCGCAATAACGGCGCTGACCTCTTTGTATCCGTCCACGCTGATTCCATGCCTAAGCCCAATGTGAAGGGCGCATCCTTTTATACGCTCTCTGATAAAGCATCGGACGCGCAGACCGCAAAACTTGCGGCCAGAGAGAATAAGGCCGATCTCATTGCCGGCATCGATCTGAGCGTTGAAGATGAAGAAGTGGCCAATATTTTGGTCAATCTGGCCATGCGCGATACAATGAACCAGTCGAAATACTTCGCCAACACCTTAGTCAGCACCTTTAATACTGGTGGGCTAAATCTGCTCGAAAAAACGCACCGCTATGCGGGTTTCGCTGTTCTTAAAGCGCCAGATATTCCATCAGTCCTGATTGAAGCGGGCTTCATGTCGAATAGGGACGAGGCGCAGACATTGGCTACGCCCGCGCATAAAAAGCGTTTCGCCCGTAGCGTGCGCGATGGAATAGACGCTTACTTCAAAACAGTTGCCGATAACGAGCGCAGTTAAGCCCCGCTCCACCTCGATGTCACACTGTTGCAATTGCGCAACAGTCAAAAAAATTTCGTACAAAGCTGTTAAAAAATCTTTAAAAAACTATGTGCAAGGTCAGGGGAGTTGTGTATAAAGATTCTGTTATCCGGGTATACCGATATCATATCGGGCTTACTGATATTAACCAACAAAGATTAAGAAGGACTTCCAAATGAAAAAGTTAATTGCAACAATGTGTATTCTTGGTTCAGCTGCAGCACTCTCCGCTTGTTCAACAGACGGCGAAGGCAACCGCGAACTTCAGCCTCCTTACGCACAAGAGCGTACAGCTGGCAACACAAGCCACCAAGCGGCTCCTGCTGAGCGTACATTCAACCAACGCCAGGTTAAGTAATTAGATTTCTTTTTAACAAAAGATTTCTTAAAGGCCGCCCAAATTCGGGCGGTCTTTTTTTATGCGCCATTTGGGGCATGAACGGCTACAGCCGCTAATTGTGATTTGCCAAGCTTGAGAGAACCTTAATGCACAGTGCCAGCGTATAAGCACGCTACGTTTATTACCGCTCAGGCGCGTAAACGCTCTAGCTCTTTTTTTCGCTCAGGCGCGTAAACGCTCTACGCTGTGATTCTCACTTATGGTAGGATTTATGGATGAAAATGATTCTTCCAATATTGATGTTTGTAGCTTCGAACCTAATAGGGTTTTTTAGCCTGTCTATCTGCTTATTTTCTCTGCTGGCCACGGGTATAATCACCGAGGACTTCCTTTCGCGCGAGGGAGCTTTCAACCTTCAAAATTGGTCGGCCAGCATTATGATCATATGGATTATATGCGCGCTCTTTAGCATAGCGGCGCTGTTCATGAAGAAAAAAGAGCGCTTTATTCTCTTGGCCGCTCCCGCGGTTGTTCCCGTAATTTATGGGTTCGGCGCTCTTTTCATAGCGGCTTCATCATCGTTCTGAGCGACATCACTTGAAGACACCGATCTTTCTCTGACATAAATTTCCTTCAATGGCTCGGCGCGGGATTCTTCTATCTCTTCTATTACTTCGATTTCTTCGATAGCGTCCTCAATCGGCTTTAAGACAACCTCCTGCGCTATTTCATCATCTGGTATCTTTTGAGAAAACTTAGCAGGTATTTGCGCGCCGTCGATTACTTCCGGCTGGGATGTGTCGATTTGCGCGCCGGGGCGCCGAGCAATCATAACGGGACGCCCGCTGCGGTTACGCACTTCGTTACGCACAGTCGCCCAATGCAGGCGGTCTTGATATTGACCGGCGGCGTTCACAATAAAGGCCATGTCCTGATCGCTCATTTTTGCGGCAAAAACCTGCCCCGTTTCTTCCATCTGGATCGCCTGATCAATGTCAGGATGCGCTTCGAGATATAAAACATCATCAATCCACGCAAGCTTAATAGGCTGGTTTACAGCCGTGACTTTCGTGCCGACAGGGATCATCGAGAATAATTTGGTGATATGCTCGGGATAAAGGCGGATACAGCCGGAGCTGGCTCGGCGTCCAATACCGTAAGGCTTGTTCGTCCCATGCAGAGCATAGCTCGGCCAGCCGAGATACAGAGCATGCGTTCCCATCGGGTTTTCCGGCCCCTGCTCGACAACGGCGGGTAAATCCGGGTCTTCGCGGCGCATACGTGGCGTAGGACGCCACACAGGGCCGTCGGCCTTGCGCACTACGGTTGTTGTACCAATCGGAGTCTCGAGACCTTCACGGCCAATACTAATTGGAAAAGTCGTAGGCGCGCTGCCATCCTTGTCGAAGATGAAAAGGCGCATTTCAGGAAGATTAATCACAACGCCTTCATGCGGCGCATCAGGCAGGATAATTTTTTTCGGCAAGATCAGCTCTGTGCCAGCGCCCGGAAGCCAAGGGTCAACGGTCGGATTAGCGGCGCGCATTTCCACAAAGCCCATTTCATTTTCGCGCGCTATAACAACAAGAGTATCTTCATCTCTAGCAACATAGATTTTTTCTTCGCCAATGTAATCGAGCTCATATGCTGCTTGCGCGGGCATAGAAAGGCTTGTCAAAACGGCAAGTGTTAATAGTGAGAAAATTGTCTTGGTCATGAATCCTGCTATCTGGCTAATTGCCTTATAAATTCGTAATGTATAACGATATAGTTACATATCATTGTCTGGCCACCAAACGGGGCACACTTTACAAGGAAAATGGCAAGAAAGTAAAGAAATCCTTTGATTACGGCCTAGGCAGCCATCTTCGCGTCAAGATTACTAATGACCTTATCCATGAAGTCTTCGGTCGTGAGCCAGTTCTGCGTTTCACCCACCAGAAGAGCAAGGTCTTTGGTCATGTCCCCGCCTTCAACGGTATCAATACAAGCGCGCTCCAGCGTTGCGGCGAAATTGATCAGATCGGTATTGCCATCAAACTGACCGCGGTAATGCAGCCCGCGCGTCCATGCAAAGATTGAGGCAATCGGATTAGTAGAGGTCGGTTTGCCCGCCTGATGCTGGCGGTAATGGCGCGTCACGGTGCCATGCGCGGCCTCTGCCTCAACGCATTTCCCGTCTGGCGTGAGAAGCACTGACGTCATAAGCCCCAGCGAGCCAAAGCCCTGTGCCACGATATCGGATTGAACATCACCATCATAATTTTTACACGCCCACAGGAATCCGCCTTTGGATTTGATCGCTTGGGCAACCATATCGTCAATCAAGCGGTGTTCATACCAAAGCTCTTTACCGGAAAAATCAGCCTTAAATTCAGTTTCGAAAACGCGCTGGAAGATCTCGATAAAGCGCCCATCATATTGCTTGAGAATAGTGTTTTTGGTCGTCATATAGACTGGAAACCCAATCGCCAGAGCATAATTAAAACAAGCGCGGGCAAAGCCCTCGATTGATTCATCAAGGTTATACATCCCCATCGCAACGCCCGAAGCCGGGAAGTCAAATATCTCGTGTTCCTCTGGCGCGCTTCCGTCACTAGGCTCGAAGCGCATGGTTAATTTGCCAGGCTGTGTAATTTTAATGTCTACGGCTTTATATTGATCGCCAAAGGCGTGGCGGCCAATAACGATCGGCTCTTTCCAACCCTGCACGTAACGCGGCACGTTATCCATGATGATTGGCTCGCGAAAGACCGTGCCATTCAAGATATTACGGATTGTCCCGTTCGGGGATTTCCACATTTTTTTAAGGCCAAACTCCTCGACACGCGCCTCATCGGGCGTGATGGTTGCACATTTAACGCCTACCCCGTGCTCTTTGATCGCATTGGCGGCATCAATTGTCACTTTATCATCGGTCGCATCGCGGTTTTGCATGGAAAGATCAAAATATTTCAGATCAATATCAAGGTAAGGTAAAATTAAGCGCTCGCGGATAATCTGCCAGATCACGCGGGTCATTTCATCGCCGTCAATTTCAACTACTGGGTTATCTACTTTGATTTTGTTCATGTGCCCTCAACCGGAATTAAAAAAATTTCACTAGTTTTACAGGCATGGGACGCTGCGCGCAAGTGTGAGCGAGTATTGCCCTGCAACAAATGCTTAAAACGACACGACATTAAACATCGGAGGTTTAACGGCGGGCGGCTCAGCGCCTGCGCGGCAGGCGATATCATCGCGCGCCAAATCATAAATCTCTTTAAAAGTGTTGCGGGTAATTTCGGGCATATGCTCACGGCAGAGCTTATAGACATAGCCGCTGCCTTGGCGTCCCTTACGGATGCTCATCGCGCTTGGCATACCGGCATACTCCATGAAGCGGTAAGAAGTTTCCTGTTCTCCGATGCTGATCGAAACATCGCGAAACAGGACGCTTTCAATGACATCGCGCAGTAAAAAGGACATACGATTATGCTCGGCGCGTGTGAATTTGACCGTTTCGCCCATTGAGGAGTTCGGATTTGGCTTTTCAGCTGCTTTGCGGAACTGTAAGACGCTCATAATTTCCCTGCTTTTTTTATTTATTTCCAACACTCTAACGCCACGCAGCAAAACAATCAAGCGCTTATGAAAAAACTGGTGGAACTAATTTAGTCCTAGAGCGTAAGCCAACTACGGTGAAGCAACAAACTTACACCAGACAAAATTAGAATTTAGAAAGGATAATAATCATGTCACAAGAATCAGAAGGCAATAATGGCCTATATTTTATCGTTGGCGCACTTGTAGTGGCTGTAGCTGTAATCGGATTTTTATTCATGGGTAATAATGCACCTATGGAATCATCTAACCCTGTTGCGGGTATTGAAAGCGCCGTTGAAAAGACATCGAATTCATTCAACATTAAAGTTGATGAAGATGGCGTGAGTGGAAGCTCAACATCAACAGATAGCAACTAATTCGCGCTAATAATCATTGCATTGATTTCGGTCTCTAAACGTTCAAAAGCGCGCTCAAACAGCCCGCTTTTGGCAATTCGGCCCTTCTCGCGCAAATATATCTCGTACATCATAGTTCCTGGCCCGACTTTTCGGATCAGGAACTGTATGTATGGCGCATGGCTAGCGCTAACATAGTAGGTATAGCTAGCGAGCCCCTCATCAAAATCGCATTCTACAGTGCGATACACCAAGACTTTCGCGGCGGCGGCTTGAAGGTACAATCCGTCCAAAGCCCTGAACTGGCCTTGCGTAAACCCCGAAGCGTGGTCCGATTGTTTGGAAAATTGAGGAATCGTGATAACTTTGTCGCTCATTCGTATTATTATAGCAAAATTACGCTTGAAAGGAAAATAGAATGGCTCTGCTGCATACGCCCGGCTACGAAGAAAACTTCATCGCGCCCGACTTCAAACTCAAGAATATTGACGAAAAAATGCTTACGCTTGCCGACATCAAAGGCGATAAAGGCACGCTCATCCTTTTTATATGCAATCATTGCCCCTATGTGAAAGCCATTATCGAGCGCCTTGTCGACACCTGTAAAACCTTACAAGCCGAGGGCATAGGCTGCGCCGCTATCATGCCCAACGACGCCGTAAAATACCCCGCCGATTCTTTTGAGAATATGCAAAAATTTGCGCGCGAGCATAATTTCACCTTTCCTTACTTAATCGACGAGACACAAAAAGTTGCCAAAGCGTATGACGCCGTATGCACGCCCGATCTATTTGGCTTCAATAAGGATCTACAGCTTCAATACCGCGGCAGACTGGACAGTGCGGGACCAAACCCGCCGGACGCAGGCACGCGCGCCGAATTGCTCGAGGCCATGCAACGCATCATCGAAATCGGCGCAGGCCCGCACAAGCAGTTCGCTTCCATGGGCTGCTCAATCAAGTGGAAGACTTAGAGATTTTGCATTAAAAGGACTGGCTTCTATCGCCAATATGATTAATATGGGCGCAAATACATCACCGCTTATCGTTTTGTAGTTTTGCTATGTTTTATTATATTAGGCACAAGACGTGAAGCGTATGAACTATACGCGGGCGACGCAGTAACGACATAGAATAAGAAAATGGAAATGACAAAAAATGGCTGATATTTTTCGAGAAGTAGACGACATGATGAAGCAAGAGCGTCTGGAGAAATTCTGGAAACAAAACGCGCTCTGGATTATCGCTTTTGTTGTACTTACCATTGTTGGTACGGCTGCGTATTCCGGCTACACAAGCTGGAATAACGGCGTTAAGGAACGCCAAACTGCTCAGTTACTCGCCATGTTTGACGAGCCTGACTTTCCACAAGGTCTTGAAGCCGCGGCGAAAAACTTTCGCGCTGGCCTGCGCGGTATAGCCTTACTAGGCGCAGCGCAGCATCAAATGGACGCTGGAAAATCAGAAAGCGCGCTTGAATTTTACAATCTCGCCGCAAATGACAGCGCTATTCCTGATGAGTTTCGCGACATGGGCACACTCATGAGCGCCAAGATTGACGGCGCACTTACGCCCGATCAAAAGCAGGAAAAGCTTGAAACCATATACAATAATGCCGCTAGCCCTTGGCAGTACCACGCTTGGCTTGAGGCCGCGCTGATCGAGGCGCATGACAAGGGAAATTACAGTGATGCCCGCATTTATCTCGAGCGCATTATCAAGGCGCAAGGCGCTGTGCCGCAGACATTGATAGCCAAGGCGCAGCAGCTTGAGCATGTCTATGCCATCAAACAAAAAGAGACCGCCGTCCCAACAGACAAGAAAGGCTCTTAAAGCCATGCGTTTATTTTACCTCCTCCCGCTTCTCTTGGCTCTGGCCGCGTGTGATAAAAGTGATAAAGCCCCGCTAAAAGGTGATCGCCTTTCCGTGCTTGAGCTTCAGAAATCCCTGCAGCCTGATGCAGTTAGCGAAGATACGGCAGAGTTAGTTGTTCCCAAATCATGGCAAAACGAGTTTTGGCCGCAAGCTGGCGGCTACCCTAATCACTCGATGCAGCATCTTGCGCTGAATGAAGGCGCGTTCAAAGAAGCGTGGAGCGCTAAAATTGGCGATGGCTCTACCAATGAACTTCCTTTAGTTGCCCAACCTGTTGTTGTGGATGGGCGTATTTATACGCTTGATACAGATTCGCACCTTAGCGCCTTTGATACAAAAACAGGTAAGCAGCTATGGCGCACCAATGTCCGAGATAAAGATGAAGATGACCCCGTAATTGGCGGCGGCATGGCGTTTTCAAATGCCGTTCTCTATGTCACCACGGGCTATGATGAATTGCTGGCCGTGAACCCTACCAACGGGAAGCTTTTCTGGCGCAAGGATTTGCCAGCGCCAGCGCGCGCCGCGCCCACCATCATGGATGACCGCCTGTATGTTTCCACGCTAGATAGCCGTCTTTTGGCGCTTAATCCTAAAGACGGTAATTTGCTTTGGGAATATGTCGGCATCAGTGAGACCGCCGGCCTTGTTGGCGCAGCAAGCCCTGCGGCCAATTACGATATCGTAGTACCGGTCTTTTCCAGCGGCGAGATGACAGCCCTTCGCGTTGAGAACGGCTCTGTCGCTTGGACGGATAACCTTTCTAATTTACGCGCCATGGGCGGCCTAGCCAGCCTTTCAGACATTAAGGGGCTTCCAGTTATCGACAAGGGCCTTGTAATCGCCGTCAGCTTTAGTGGGCGCATAGTGGCTATTGACGAGCGCTCTGGCAACCGTGTCTGGCAGCGTGAAATTGGCGGATCGCAAACGCCTTGGGTCGCGGGAAGTCACGTTTTTGTTGTCTCCGAGGAAAATGAGCTGATCGCACTTAACCGCGATAATGGCGCTATTCTTTGGGTGACGCCTTTGGATAAATATGAAGACGGCGATAAGGGCGATAAAGTTTTTTGGACTGGCCCAATTATGGCAGGAGGCCGCTTACTTTTGGCCGCAACAGATGGGCGCTTGCTCGAAGTTGTGCCTGAAACCGGCAAACAATTGGCGCAATCCCGCATTGGAGGTTCTTTCATCATCCCTCCCGTTGTGGCCGATAAAACGCTTTACTTGCTGAGCGAAAACGGTACGTTGATGGCGTTTCGTTAAATCCTGAAAGAGTATAAATGTTTACCCTCGCAATCGTAGGCCGACCGAATGTTGGCAAATCTACACTTTTCAACCGCTTGGCCGGTAAGCAGCTGGCTATTGTTGATGATACACCGGGCGTTACGCGCGATTGGCGCGAAGCGGGCGCCGAGCTTTTCGGGGTCAGCTTCAAGATACTCGACACCGCCGGGCTTGAAGAAAGCTTTGATGATTCCATTCAAGGGCGCATGCGCCAAAAAACCGAAGACGCGCTCGCACGCGCCGATGCCGTTTTATTCGTCATTGATGGCCGCGCAGGCGTTACGCCCCTTGATGAGCATTTCGCCCAGTGGCTCCGCCGCCAGAAAAAGCCTGTTATTCTGGCCGTCAATAAAGCCGAAACCGATAAAGCTGTGATGAGCGCTATGGGCGATGCCTATGCGCTTGGACTTGGTGAACCTGTTGCGATTTCTTCCGCGCATGGTATCGGCATGGAAGAGCTTTTCACCGCGCTCCACCCTTATTTCGATGAGGAAGAGGATGAGGACGATGATGATAATTTAGGTACCGATAATTTTGATGATCTAGATGATCTCGAAGGCATGGACGAATTTGAATTCCAGCAAGAAGAAGACGACCCCGACAAACCGATCAAGATCGCCATTGTTGGCCGCCCTAATGTTGGTAAATCAACCCTGCTCAACGCTATTATCGAAGATGAGCGCGTCATGACTGGCCCTGAAGCCGGAATTACCCGCGACGCGATTGCGGTGGACTGGGAATATGATGGCCGCCCGTTTAAGCTTGTCGATACCGCTGGAATGCGTAAACGCGCCCGCGTCGTTGGCGCAATCGAGCGCATGTCGGTAGAGGATTCCATGCGCGCAGTGCGTCTTGCCCAGATTGTAATTTTGGTGATTGACGCCAATATGCCCCTCGAAAAGCAGGATCTGCATATCGCTGGACATATTGTGGATGAGGGCCGCGCCCTTGTTATCGCCGTGAATAAATGGGACATGATCCACGAAAAAGACGAATTTCTTGAAGAGATGCAATACAAGCTCGAGAAATCTTTTGCGCAAGTTAAAGATGTACGCTTCGTGCCAATCTCCGCGCTGCATGGCCGCAATATTGATAAATTGTTCAAAGCCGCGCTAGAGACTTACGAATTTTGGAACGCACGAACATCAACCGGAAAGCTCAATCGCTGGCTTCGCAAGATGGAAAGCCAAAACCCTGCCCCGCTTATCGGTG
This sequence comes from Bdellovibrionales bacterium, assembly GCA_037969275.1. GTDB lineage: Bacteria > Pseudomonadota > Alphaproteobacteria > Micavibrionales > Micavibrionaceae > UBA2638. The sequence goes on from JBBKXC010000097.1 coordinate 10,323, forward strand.
GCCGCTCGAACCGTTTGAAATACATCACACAGATTAAAACCCGCCCGCCGACTTTTGCGCTCTGGGTTTCTAATCCGAAAGAACTACCGCCCGCATATCGCCGCTATATTATTAATGGTCTTCGCCGCGATTTCGACATCCAGAGCGTGCCGATACGTCTTTTGATACGAACCTCGAAAAACCCGTTTATGGACGGGAAAAAAAAGTATTCTTAAAGACCGCCCTTAAAATCACAGGACACTACGAGCATAACAAAGCAATCCACGTCTTATTCTGGATTGCTTCATCTTCATTTATTGCAAGAGCGCTGCGCTTTAAATATTAAGCGGCTTTTTTGTCGGTCTTATCGGATGGCTTTTTAGCTTCGCAAAGACCCGCATCATTCGAAACAATATGCAGATCGCGCTGCGGGAACGGTATAGAGATCCCCGCCTCATCAAAGGCAATCTTCATATTTTCCATGATATCGAAATAAACATTCCAGTATTCTGCGCTTGCCACCCATGGACGGCACACCAAATTAACCGAATTATCGCCAAGTTCCATGACGGCAATCGTCGGCGCAGGCTCGCTTAACACGCGCTCATCCGCATTTACAATTTTGTACATAATCTCTTTGACCTTTTTAAGATCATCGCCATAGCCAACCCCGAACATCATATCAACGCGCCGCGTTGGTTTGGCCGAAAAATTGATGATGTTATCGCCGATAATTGTGCCGTTCGGAATAACGATCGATTTATTATCTGGTGATCTTAATTGCGTCGTGAAAATAGAGATGCCCTCTACTGTGCCGCCAACGCCCGCAACTTCAACAAAGTCACCCACGCGAAATGGACGGAAAAGAATAATCATCACGCCAGCGGCCAAATTAGACAATGAGCCTTGCAGCGCCAAACCAATGGCAAGACCCGCAGCCGCAACAACAGCGGCAAGCGAGGTCGTATTGATGCCAAGCTGGCTGAGCGCGGCAATGACGACAAATCCAAGCGCCAGACCAAAGAGGATATTACCAGCAAAACCAACAAGCGTTTCATCAACATGGCTTTTACGCATCACGGTCTGGGCAACCTTAACCACACGCTTGGCAATAAATTTACCAACGACAAAGATTGCAATCGCAATCGTAATCTTAATCGCATAAACACTCACAACGGCGTAAATCGTTTCCAGCTGTAGATCCATAAAGCTCAATTCCTCTAATTTTAAAATTCTCTACTGACTTAGCAGAAATACCGCGCATTTCAAAGCCTAGTCAAAAAAAAGTATATTTCAATTGACATATCAACGAATAATAATTACATAAAAGGCATCAATTTATAATTTTAGGAGATTTGCCGTGAGCGACGAACATTTACACTTAGAAGATAATACTGACGCTGATAGCGGCGCGCCATCAAGCGAAAGCACAAACGCAATGCATGTCAAACGGGAGATGTCTCCTTTTATGACTGATTTCCTACGCATTGCAGCCCCGCTAGCACTTCCGGTAAACACGCCAAAATCATGGTATAAAGCTGTTCGCGCGCGCCCCGTTCTTTCAACAGCATATTACACAGCCTCTGCCGCTCTTGGCGCTGGGCTTGCCTATAAATTTGCTGCGACAACGGGCGACCCTGTTAATACTATGAATATCGCCATATCCGGTCTAGACAGTTTGCTTGATGGGATTGTTAAAACATCCTATATGGCGAGTGCCGCCTATGCGATTGGTCACGCCACAAATTATTTGACCAATAGAAATTTCAATGACCTGCGCACAATTGCAACAGGTACAGCGCTTGCGATTGCCATTACTGGTGTACAGGCTGTTGATGGGAATGATAAAGGCGTCGACAATATGTCGCTGCTTTACACCGATCCAGTACATTTCATCCCATCTGTCTTAAGCGAAATCACAGACCGTATTGCACCAAGTTCACAAGGCACAATCTTTGATGCTTATCTCGGCGCAGGCGAAGCCGCAAAATGTATCGAGATGCGCGCCAAGAAAGAAGGCGTGCCAACTTGGTTGCCATGCCGCGATGGTGGACAGGATATCACTGTGATCATTGATGATATGACATACACTAATATCAAAGCCCCGCTTGAGCCTATCATTGATGTTGCGCCTGAAGAAGAGCCAACAATGACACCAGTTGAGCCGAAATCAATTGAAATGCTTGGCCCAGAAAACAGCCTGTAAGACTATGGTAATTTAATGATTGCCCCATGATGCGGGCAGTCATTTGCAACAGCCGAGAGGAAGTCGTCAACGACATCTTCCGGCTGTTTTAGTGCGAAAGGCGGGCCGCCCGGATAGGCGTCATCCATCATTGCCGT
>JBBKXC010000098.1:0-2625 GCA_037969275.1 Bdellovibrionales bacterium
AGCATCGCAACAATAATAACAAGGGCATGAGATCCTGAGATGAGCGGACGCAATCATTTATTCTGTTTTGGCTATGGCTATAGCGCCGATTATGTCGGCCATGAACTTTCCGCCAAGGGTTGGAAAATTTCCGGCACGACCAGATCCAGCGAAAAACGCGAGGAACTCAAAGAGCGCGGTATCTGCGCCCATCTTTTTGACTATGAGAAGCCCTTGCCAGACCCCATAACTATGCTGGACGGCGTTACGCACCTCCTTATTTCCACCCCGCCCGATGATAATGGCGATCCTGTATTTCAGATGCATGCAGAGGACCTCGCGCGCTTGAAATCCTTACAGTGGATAGGCTATCTTTCAACGACAGGCGTTTACGGCGATCGCGGCGGCGAATGGGTTGATGAAACATCCGAAATGCGCCCTACCTCCAAACGAGGCACACGCCGCGCCGAAGCCGAAGGGCAGTGGCTTTATCTACAGCGCGTCCATGAATTACCCGTTCACATTTTCCGCCTTGCCGGCATTTACGGCCCGGGGCGTAGCGCACTTGATTCGATCCGCGCAGGCGTAGCGCGTCGTATCAATAAGCCGGGCCATGTATTTGGCCGCATCCATGTCGAGGATATTGTACAAGCCTTGAGCGCCTCTATGCAAAAGCCTAGTCCTGGCAGTATTTATAATTTATGCGATAGTCATCCTGCGCCAAGTCATGAAGTGATTGAATATGCCTGCCAGCTTCTCAGCCGCGCCGCGCCTCCTCTCGTGGATTTCGAGGATGCCAATTTAGCGCCGATTACACGCAGTTTTTACATGGATAACCGCCGCGTCAGCAATGCCAAAATCAAGAGTGAGCTCGGCATGATCTTTAAATATGATGATTACAAAGCGGGGCTGCGCGCTTGCCTCGAAGCGGAAAACTACGCGATCAATATTTTTAGTAAAAAAGAAAGCTCCGGCGGATTTCCCGCTGGCTAGGCTATCGTTATTAGCATAAAGAAACTGTCATTTTGATATGAACGGTTGATTTCCACTCTCCGCGGATATGCGTCCATCCTTTACAAGAACATCTCACATTGCACACTGCCAGCTTATAGGAATGCTCATCCCTATTTAGCAATCTCTACAATCTCTAAAAAACTGAAATTCTTAGTCGTGCTCTGGTTCAGTCTCAGGCGCTGCGTCTTCTTTGGCTGGAGTTTCACCGCCATCTTCGGCGGGCGTCGCCTCACCTTCAGCAGGCACTTCTGCTTCAGGCGGAGTAAGCGCGGCCTTTTCGGCTGCAATCTCGCCATCACCCGGCATCGCTTTTGGGCTACCCGATAATGTGCGCAGCCATGCAATCATTGCGGCACGGTCTTCCGGCTTTTTCAAACCGATGTAATTCATTTTAGTGCCATTAATAAAGGCTTTAGGTTTCCAAAGAAACTCATTGAGCTCGGCATACCCCCATGATCCACCCTTACTTGTCATACCTTCGGAATAGGCAAAGCCTGCCTTGTGCGCTTTCGGCCCACCTACAACGTTATAAATATTGGGGCCAACCTTGTCCGGGCCGCCATTATCAAATGAGTGACACGCCGCGCAAGCCTTGGAAAGTTTTTCGCCCTGCGCGATATCAGCGCTTGCAATCAAATGCAACACAGGCTCGGGGAGTGCAACCGCGCCCACCGCGCCGCCCACGACAGACGCGCCGTCGACAAAAACTGCATCTTGTTCAAGCTTATCCGGCGCGATAACCCTATCCGCGATAAAAGCTGAAAGGTAAGCAGTAATGCCCGCTATAAGAATTGCTGCGAAAATTTTATTTGATCTTGGGCCTGTCATCGTGCTTCTACAATTTTGTTATTTTAAAAGGTGGAATACTTCGCTCGCTTACTATAGTCAAAATTATTCAAGACGACTATAGCAAGTTTGATATTACTTATCGACACTCTTTATCCCCTTGATTATAGTCATTCAACTAAAAAATACGATTGACCTATAAATAATGAACAAAAATACGAAAAAAATTGCTTTTCAGGGCATGCAAGGTGCTTTTTCTGATCTCGCCTGCCGCACAGTTTTTGCGGGTATGGAAACCCTGCCCTGCGCCTCTTTCGAGGATGCTTTCAAAGCCGTTAAAGATGGGGAGGCCGCTCTGGCTATGATTCCTGTCGATAATTCAATTGCCGGGCGCGTTGCTGATGTTCACCATCTTTTGCCCCATAGTGATCTTTATATTATCGGTGAGCATTTCCAGCCTGTCGAACATGCGCTTCTAAGCATTAAAGGCGCACAAATTTCAGATTTAAAATACGTACATAGCCACATACACGCGCTACCGCAATGCCGTAATATCATTAAGAAACTCGGGCTTGAAAGACGCGTACACGCCGACACGGCAGGCGCTGCATCCGAAATTGCCGAAAAAAACGATAAGGCACATGCCGCCATCGCTTCTACACTAGCTGCCGAAATTTACGGCCTCGATATTCTGCAAAGCAATATTCAAGACGCCGATCACAACACAACTCGTTTCCTTATTTTAGCTCCAGAGCCGGAAATACCGGAATTCAAAGAGGGCGAGATTATTCTCAGCACCCTCATATTTGGCGTGCGTAATATTCCGGCGGCACTTTACAAATGTAT
>JBBKXC010000099.1:0-4223 GCA_037969275.1 Bdellovibrionales bacterium
CCCGCGCTTTTGTCTATTGCGATCATCGCATCGGCAGGAACGCGGATCAGCAATTCCTGAGTGGCAGTGTCGGCGATGCGCATGATTGCTTCGCCCGTGGAAAAAGGTTTCCCGCGCAAGGTATTCACATCGGAAAAAATGGCAATGCCCGCTTGCGGCGCTTTTATCTCACTGCGCGCCAAAAGGGTGTTGGCGTAATTATATTCGATCTCTCGGGTTTTAATTTCGGCTTGTAGACGGCTGATTTCGCTTTTCTTTTCCGGGTCAGCCAAGGATTCACGCCGCGCCCGAGAGAGGCTGATCTGGGCAAGGTCTAATGCCTGCTTTGCGCTTTGCTCTTGTGATTGCAATGTGTCTTTATCCATGCGCGCGATGATGGCGCCTTCTAGAACATCGTCACCGGGCTTGATAAGAATTTCTTCGAGCACGCCATCAAAAGGCGCGTTAATCGTCTTGGAGTTCTCGGCGACAATCTCGGCTGGCGCTGTAATGCTCAGGCGCACCGGAAAGAAAAATAGAATGATAGCAGCTATAAAAAGCACTTTTTTTGTTTTGCTGTTTAATGAAAATGTTAGCAATGCGGATGATTTTTTTCGCAATTTATGCAGAGCGAGCGCTTGGGTGTAGCTTTGCGAAAGCTCATCCAGTATGGCCATTTCGGATTCATCAAAGGGCGTGCTTCTTTGGATAAGAACGCAGCCAATGCTCCCTTCTTGCTCCGTCACGAATTGGGCAAGGGCGTTGTGAGGATGTTTAATTTTATCCCACTGCGCTTTATGATTTTCCGGCACATCCTTTATGAGGTGCGGCGCGAGCTTATCATCGCCTTCAGGTTTATGCGCATCAAGATAAGCGCTAATAATGTTTGTGAGCGGCGTTTTTGGATCAATTACCGCATTGCCTGATACGCTTTTTGCACTGAGTTTTCCGTTTATGATTTCGAAAAACACGGCTTGATCATAAGGAACAAGCATATGTGTTTTGTTCAAAATTATAAAAACGGCTTCATCAAAACTGCTGCTTTGAAGCACGGCTTTTTGTAAATTTAGAAGGAGAAGGGCTTTATCCATATCCGCCGCTATTGCATCTCTTCGTGGGTGTCATGGCTCGAATAACGAGGTGTTTCGAGGAAACCAGTGATACCCGCCTCGCGAATGGCCGGAATATCAAGATGGACGGTCCCGCTCATGCCTGGCAGCAAGGGGCTGTCGTATTGGTCAAGCGCGGCGCTGATTTGGATGGACTGGCTCACAGGGTCGATCTCACCGTAAATGCGTTTAATTTTTGCCTTATAGCTTTCGCCCGTTTCGGTAATTTTCAGGGTCACCGGCGCATCGGTATTCACCCAGCGCAGCCAACGGGACGGCAGTAGGAATTCAATTTCAAGATCATCAAGAGAGGCCACTTCCATCAAGACACGATCAGAGCGCGTATATTCATGGTCATTGGCAAGGCGGTTGGTAACGCGGCCATCATAGGCAGCGCGGATATAGCATTGCTCCATGCGGCTTTCGATGATGCGGGCCTGGCCTTCAGCCTTAACGTCTTCTGTTTTTACGCCGAGATGTTCAATGTCCGAAATAATATCAAGGTTCAGCAGCTTTTGATTACGAACAACGCGCTTGCCCGTATAGTCTTTTTCCGCGTTAGCGACATCAAGCTCTGCTTTGAGATCTTCACAGCTATATTCAACGAGGATATCGCCTTTGCGGAACATATCGCCATTATCAAAATGAATTTTGGCGATTTTTCCGTCTTTGCTGCTGGAGATCACAGTTGATTTTTGCGGTACTAGAACGCCTTCGACATCCAAAGTATCTTCTTCGATTTCATATTTGAAATCGCTGCGGTTTGACGTGCTTTCTTTTTTCTTTTTCACCCCGCTCTGGAAGAGAACGCCTTTTTCAGGGTCTGCGCCGCGCTCGGCCAAGGTGATGATTTCCTCTTCGGTTCCAGCTGCAGGGGCAATAGCTGCAAGCGCATCGGCGGGTGATTGTGAGAAGAAGCTCGTCACATAATTATAAAGCGAAATATCGGAAGGTGATGGAGACGCAAATTCGGGCAAAGAAAACTCAGGAAATTTAAGTTCGGGAAGCTTTAATTCCGGCATCTTTATTTTGGCCATTTCAGACCATGCAGCATCAAGCCAGTCTATTTTTTTCAGGATGATTTTTGGCGGCTTGGGAAGCGTTGTTGCCGGAATTTTTACCTGCGGTATTTTAAATGCAGTAATATCTATTTTCGGCCATGTGATTTCTGGCAAAGCAAATTTCGGGAGTTTAATTTCCGGCATTTCAGACCATTTAAACTCAGGCAGCTTTATTTCAGGCAAAGAAGGCAGCTTCGCCCACATGGTTTCGAAATCATGTTTTGTAAATTTCGGGAAATCAATTTGCGATACAGAAATATCGGGCCATCCCAGACTGGCGGTTTTTATATCAGGAATAATGCGTTGACGGCTATTGATTTGATCATTCTCAATTACCAATTCACCGCCGGAAATTTCAAGAGACAAGGATTTGAAGTTCTTGAACTCGTTCTCATCCTCGCCAAAAAGGCTGGCAAAATATGTATTATCCAGCTTAGGAATCATGTCTGGTAGGCGGACATTATTCTTGTGCAATAAAACGCCGAAAACGCCTCCAGCAATAAGAAGCGTTGAAAAGACAAGTGTGCCGTTAATGAGTGTACGAGAGCGTATCATCCAGCCCCCGCATTTCTGGAACTTCGCCCGAGGGTGTTACGCAATTGCGCGTATGCATCAAAGACATCTGCTTGCGCCTGTAAGCTGCGGAGTTTAGCGCTTTGTGCCTGAATTTGCGCAGGGATATCATTTTGCCCTGATGCCATACCGGCCTCGCGCTGAGCGCTGGCTGCGCGGGCTTGCTCTTTCGCCGCGGCGTAGGATATTTCGAAGGCTTTATATTCATCAAGCGCCGCGTTCAATCTATGGTGGGAAAGATGGACTTGCGTCATTATCGCCGCAACGAGTGAAATGCGCCGCGCTTCACCGAGCTCCTCGATATTTTTTGAGGCGCGGTAGCGTACGGGCGCGGTAAAGAGCGCCGTAATATTTTGCGCAATCGTGCCTGAAAAACTTGCCCACTCACTTTCGTAAAGAAATTTATTGGTGTCTTTATTCAGTGCAAAAAAGAGCTGGGCGCCTGGCAGGGTCTTGATTATTTCATTGCGGGTAGATTGGGCATCAATGTTTTTTTGTAGAACTGTTTCTTGTATTTCGGGGCGGTTATAAAGCGCCTCTTGCTCTAGGCTTTCAGTATTTTCAGCGATCAGGTCTTTGGTTTCCCGCATCGGGTTTTTGGGTTTAGTTGTCAGCACCAGATGGGCATTCTGTGGAATGGAGAGTAGACTTTTTAGCTCGATGTCGGCGTAAGAGAGTTCACGAGATAAAGATTCAAGGCTTTCGCGCTGCTGATAAATCTCGCTCTTAAGCTGCGCCGTTTTTGTTGCGGATAAGAGCTGCTCGTTATCGGCGCGGGTTAATTTGTCGATATATCTATCGGATTTACCGAGCAGGGCTGCGTTACTCTTTTCGGTTTCCTGCGCAGCATAAGCGCGCCAATAAGCCGAGACTACATCACGCTCGATATTTTGCAGCACCTTTTCATGACGTAGATGGGAAATCTGCGTCTCGTCACGCGCGCTCTTGCTTTGCGCAATAGCAAGTAGGACATCAAGCGTGCTCCAGTTCAATGAGAGCTCTCTTGTTCTATGGTGTTGCTCGGTCGAGAAGGAAGGCTCAAGGGATTGATTGCCCGTAACGATAGAGCGGCTGGAGCTTGCGCCCTCATTGCTGCGGCCAAGATAAGCGCCGCTGAGCTTGAATTGCGGTAAAGCCTGCAGCCGCGACAAATCAAGATCGTCTTCTTTACTCAGTGCTTCCAGTGCAGATACGCGCGCATCAAGGTTATAGGCAATGGCACGGTCCAGCGCATCTTCAAGAGATAGTGGGAGGGTATCGGGAACTGTTTCATCCGATGCGCTTAGTTTGTCTGCAGTGATTTGGGTATAGTGCTCCGCACTACCAAGCTCGGTGCGCTGCGCCGTACACGCATTTAAAAAAATGCATGCGGAAGCCGCCAGCGGTAATACAAAAATAAATCGAGTCATGAATAGACTTTGAAATTGAACGCGAACGAATGTCCGCAATGAAACAGTTATACCCAATTACAATGTTAAGGGAGAATGTAGTGTCCACAAAG
>JBBKXC010000100.1:0-9507 GCA_037969275.1 Bdellovibrionales bacterium
CATGTTCATGAATCACCGCCTGTAATGTTGATGCCGCTTTTCGTATTGGCGTTTGGTGCCATTTTCGCGGGCTTTATGTTCTACAATCCTTTTGTAGGTTCCGCTCATCACGGCGCAGAGCATGCGGTTGTTACGGCGAGTGCGCACGAGCAACCCAAGCCACTTGAGCAAAAATTAGCCAGTGAGGAAATCGAGAAGGTCGCTGTAATTATTGAAGAAGAAATTGAAGAGGGCGTTGAAGAGGCCCAGGAAACTCTTGGTCTTAAGCCTATTGCTGCTCATGCCGTGGATGCGGATAAAGATGAAATTAGCTTAGCCGACCAGAGCCATGGCGAGGACGCTGAGCATGAGGCTGTTCATTTTGCTGCGACGAAAGAAGATTTCTGGAAGAGCGCGCTTTTTGTACTGCCTGAAAATGATACAGTCGATAAAGGTCACTCTGTGGCGCTTTGGGTTAAGTTGTTGCCATTATTTGCCGGTATATTCGGTCTAGCGCTATCTTATGTTTATTATATTCTGGCGCCCGGACTTCCTGCTAAAACAGTGCGTCTATTCGCATGGCCGCACCGCCTGTTTTTCCGTAAGTGGTATTTCGATGAAATCTATGATTTCCTTATTGTAAGAAATATTTACCGTTTGGGACATGTATTCTGGTTTGTTGGCGATAAGAACATTATTGATAAGTTCGGACCAGATGGCACGGCTTCGTTATCACAAGAAACCGGAGCATTATTCAGTAAAATACAAAGTGGTTATGTCTATCATTATGCCTTTGTGATGATGATTGCTGTAATCGGTCTTATAACATGGTTTTTTATTAAGTATCTGTAAGGGTTACTGTAAGGGCAAAGTACAAAGCATATGGTTGATTTTCCACTCCTGACAACGCTGACTTTCCTGCCGCTCATCGGAGCGTTGCTGATAATTTTTGGTATCAGTGGCAAGCCCGAGGATGTGAGTAATAATGCCCGCCATATGGCGCTTTTTACATCTCTCTTTGCGTTGGCCTTTGGCCTGTTTCTTTATATGCGATTTGATCCCGAGATTGCGGATTTTCAGTTTGTCGAACAAACCGGATGGTTCCGCCAACTCGGTATTGAGTACCATATGGGCGTGGACGGTATTTCCGTCTTCTTCGTATTGCTGGCCGTTTTATTAACGCCGATTTGTATTCTTGCGAGTTGGAATTCGATCAAAACGCGTGTGCGTGAATATATGGCCTGTTTTCTTATTCTTGAAACCCTTATGATCGGTACATTCTGCGCACTTGATACCGTTTTATTCTATGTATTCTTCGAGGCTGTTCTCATACCGATGTTTATCATTATCGGGGTTTGGGGCGGGCCGCGCCGTGTGTATTCGGCTTATAAATTCTTTCTATATACCTTGCTGGGATCTGTGTTGATGTTGCTCGCACTGCTTGTTCTTTATGTGCAAACGGGCAGCACCAATATGATTACGCTCATGGAAAACCCTGTCGCACGCGATTTACAATTTATGCTCTGGCTAGCCTTTTTCGCCAGCTTTGCCGTCAAGATGCCGATGTGGCCGGTGCATACATGGTTGCCAGATGCGCATGTTGAAGCGCCGACGGCTGGCTCAGTCATTCTGGCGGGCGTATTGCTCAAGATGGGCGGCTATGGTTTCTTGCGGTTTTCAATTCCGATGCTTCCCGAAGCGACTGAATTTTTCACACCCATGGTCTTTTGGCTGAGTATTATCGCCATTATCTATACTTCTCTTGTGGCTTTGGTGCAGGAGGATATGAAAAAGCTGATTGCCTATTCCTCTGTCGCCCATATGGGATTTGTGACGCTCGGGCTTTTCACGTTGAATCAACAAGGCGTTGAGGGCGGCATTTATCAAATGCTCAGCCATGGTCTTATTTCTGCTGCGCTGTTTTTATGTGTGGGCGTTGTTTACGACCGTCTACATACTCGGGAAATTAGTCGTTATGGCGGCATTGTCAAAAATATGCCGCGCTATGCGACTGTCTTTATGATTTTGATGTTGGGCTCTGTCGGTTTGCCGGGGACAAGTGGCTTTGTTGGTGAGTTTTTGGCGCTTCTCGGGGCGTACCGCGCCGATACAGTCGTTGCTGTTTTTGCGACCACAGGTATGGTTTTGGGCGCAACTTACATGTTGATGCTCTATCGCCGCGTTGTGTTTGGCCCACAGAACAATGATGATGCCGCAAAGATGAAAGATCTTGATATCTACGAGAAACTGACCTTAGTGCCGCTTGTTGTTCTTGTTATTTGGCTGGGTGTGTTTCCAACGACCATTACAAAGGCGATATCGCCTTCAGTAGAGCGCTTGATTGTGCAATATGAGAATGCGCTGACGCTCGCTAAAGAAAACGCCGCCGCTCTGGAAGGTGCGCCCAAACAGGAAGAGGGGATAACCCCATGACGGATTTTAATCTAACACCTTTATTGCCGGAATTATTTTTGGCATTTAGCGCGCTCGGACTTCTTTTGGTGGGGGTAGCTGGCGGCAATCGTACGACTGATATTATCTGTTGGGCGGGCGTTGTTTCGTTGGTTTTGACGGCGTTTTTGCTTTTCGGTATCAGCTGGGAGCGCCAGACCGTTCTTAATAATATGTTTGTCATTGACCAGTTTGCTGGCTTTATGAAGCTTATTGTTTTAATTGGCCTGATTGTCTCTATGTCGCTGTCTGTTAAATATCTGTATCAAGAGCAAATGGCGCGAATTGAATACCCCATTCTGATTATGATGGCCGGGGTTGGTATGATGCTGATGATTTCGGCACATAATATGCTTACGCTCTATATGGCGCTCGAGCTTCAATCGCTGAGCCTTTATGTTTTGGCGGCCTTTAGACGCAATTCGTATAAATCGGCTGAGGCCGGTACGAAATACTTTATTCTTGGCGCTCTGTCTTCCGGGATGATCTTGTTTGGCATTTCCTTGATCTATGGCTTTACGGGATCTGTAGATTTTACGGTCATCCAAAGTGTTTTGAAAGATGTTGAAATGGCGCCAATTGGTCTGACATTCGGCCTTGTCTTTCTTTTGGCCGGTTTGGGATTTAAAATTTCTGCCGTGCCGTTCCATATGTGGACGCCCGATGTCTATCAAGGCGCGCCTACCAGTGTGACCGCGTTTTTTGCAATTGTTCCTAAAATAGCGGCTTTTGCACTTTTGATACGCGTGTTGTTCGAGCCGTTCGGGCTTATGATTGCTGAGTGGTCGCAGATCATGGTTGTGCTTTGCGTGGGGTCGATGGCGGTCGGGGCCTTTGCGGCTTTGGCACAAAATAATATCAAGCGCCTTTTGGCTTATAGCTCGATTGGTAATATGGGCTATGCCCTTATTGGTGTAATTGCGGGTAATGCTGTTGGTGTTTCGGCGGTAATTGTGTACCTGTTTATCTACATGTTTATGACCGCGGGTGTTTTTGGCATTCTTCTTTGTATGCGCCGAGGCAATATTGCCGTTGAGAAAGTCAGCGATTTTGCTGGGCTGTCTTACACCAATCCAGCACTGGCTTATTCAATGGCGATTCTCATGTTTTCTATGAGCGGTATTCCGCCTTTGGCCGGATTTTTCGGCAAATTGCTCATTTTCCAATCTGCGATCGAGGCTCATTATTACGCGCTAGCTGTGTTTGGCGTTGTGACATCAGTTGTGGCGTCCTATTATTATTTGCGCATCATTAAAGTGATGTTCTTTGATGATCCTTTGGATGCTATTGATAAGGACATTCCCTTTGCACGCCGTGCAGTCATTTGTATCAGCATAATTTTTGTGCTTGGTTTTATTATTAAGCCCAATTTGTTAATTGCGAGCGCAAAGAGCGCCACTACATCATTGTTGCTCCCGCCCAAAACTCCGGTCGTTATGATTAAGTCATTGGAAGAAGATGGCAATTGATTGGTTCATCGAGACGCATGACACGGTCAAAAGCACGCAAGAAATTCTAAAAGGAATGGCGCGGCTTGGGGAGCCGGAGGGCAAGGTTATTCATGCCTTTGAGCAAACCAGAGGCACTGGTCGCCATGGTCGTCCTTGGATTTCCGAAAAAGGTAACCTTTATATTTCCCTTCTGCTCCGGCCGGAATGCCCGGCGCGTCAAGTGACGCAGCTCTCGCTAATGAGCGGCCTAGCTGTGGCCGAGACGATCCAGACATATATGCAAGAACCGCAAAAGCTCAAACTGAAATGGCCTAATGACGTTTTGATAGATGGCGAGAAATGCGCAGGCATATTATTGGAAACGGAGCTTTATCAAAGCGGCGCTGTTAAATGGGTTGTGATTGGTATTGGCATTAATGTGAATAAAGCGCCTTTAGGGCTCGGGACCTGCGTTCAAGATTATAGCGAGCAGCTTATTGATTTGATTGCTTTTCGGACCTCCTTGCTCAAAAATATGGCGATAGCATTCAGGCTCTGGAATACAGAAAACTTCGCCGTGATCCGCCAAAAATGGATGGATAAATCTATTCCAAAAGATACAAAAATCGAGGTGAAAATCGGCGTTCAGATAGAGCGCGGTTATTTTCATGATTTGGATAAAGATGGAAATATGGTTATAAGGGATAATGATTTTCGCACGAAAACCGTCTCGGCTGGTGAGATACATTTTTTAAATAGGGATATGTAGCAATGTTGCTGGCTATTGATATAGGTAATACAAATGCTGTGTTTGCGCTTTTCAAAAATAGCGAGATGCTTTGCTCATGGCGCAGTGTAACGCGGCCTATAAAAACATCCGACGAATACGCCGCCTTTTTCTTCGGCTTAACGGCGCAGGCCGGAATAACCGATAAAATTTCGGCAGTGATTATTAGCTCGGTTGTGCCGGAAACCCATTTTAATATCCGTCATTTCTGTGAGAGCTATCTCGGTATAACGCCTATATTTGTTGATAAGGATAATGTCGGTATTACGATTGATCTGGATCGCCCTGAAGATGTTGGCGCCGATCGTTTGGTTAATGCTGTTGCAATCATGCAGCATTATCAAGCGCCGGCCATTGCCATTGATTTTGGAACGGCGACGACCTTTGACGTTATTGGGCGAGGCGGGATTTATTGCGGCGGTATTATTGCCCCCGGCATTAATTTATCCTTGAGCGCACTGGCACAGGCTTCCTCGAAACTACCTAAAATATCAATCGCAAAACCGGACGCCGTTATTGGCAAAAATACCATCTCGGCAATGCAATCGGGCGTTTATTGGGGCTATGTCAGTCTCATTGAGGGTATTCTTACGCGTATGCTTGAGCAAATGGGCGAGAAAGACGTCTTTATACTGGCGACGGGCGGATTGGCCTCGACCTTTAAAGACGATATTGGCTTGATTAAAGTCATTGATAATGATTTAACCCTCAAAGGTCTGCACCACATTTACAAGAGCAGCCACTAATTTTTTCGGATAATAGATGACAAAAGCACCTAAATTTTCACCTAAACAAAAAGGCCTATACTTTATTCCTCTGGGGGGAAGCGAGCAGTTCGGCGTCAACCTGAATGTTTATAGTTATGATGGCGATCTGCTGGCAATAGATTGCGGCCTTGGCTTTGCGGATGAGCGCTTTCCGGGGATTGACCTGCTATTGCCTGATCCTGCGTTTTTGGAAATGCATAAAGATCGCCTGAAGGGCATGATAATTACGCATGCGCATGAAGATCATATCGGCGCTGTTGCATATTTGTATGAGCGTTTTGAATGTCCGCTTTATGCCTCTGAATTTACGGCCAAAGTGTTGCGCCTGAAATTGGACGAGAAGGGCTTTAGAAAAGTAAAAATCAAGGTAATAAAACCTCTTGAGAGCTTCAAGATCGGTAAGTTCAAGCTCCGCGCTGTGCCTGTCGCCCATTCAATACCAGGCTGTTTTTCCGTCTTTATCCAGACCTCATACGGTAATTTGCTTCATAGCGGAGACTGGAATCTTGACCCTGACCCTGTGATCGGTAACCAGACCAATCCCGAGGATTTCAAAAAAATCGGTAATGAAGGTGTGCTGGCCTATATCGGTGATTCAACAAATTCGGAATTTGACAAGCGCGCTGGCTCTGAAGGCAGCGTAGCGCACGGTCTGGCCGAAGAAATGAAAGCCTGCAACGGTAAAGTTTGTGTCACGATTTTTTCTTCAAATATCGCGCGCATACATTCAATAACGCAAGCTGCGAAAGATTGTGGGCGTGAAGTTTGCGTCGTTGGACGCTCGCTGCACCGGATGATCGGCGTGGCAAAAGCCTGCGGTTATCTAAATGATGTTAATTTTATTGATGAGGGCGATATTACTTATATGCCCGATAATAAAATCTGCCTCATTGTTACAGGCTCTCAGGGCGAGTTCCGCGCTGCGCTTGCTCGCATTGCGCGCGGTGATCATAATTCCATTAGCTTGAAGCCTAGAGATACCGTGATTTTTTCAGCGCGCGCTATTCCAGGCAATGAGCGCGAGATCAATTCTGTTAAAAATAACCTGAGCGCCTCAGGCATTCACACGATTACGCCGAAAGACAGCAAGCATACAATCCATGTTTCCGGCCACCCATATCAGGAAGAAATTTCCCAGATGTATCATTGGGTTAAGCCGCAAGTCGTTATTCCCGTCCATGGAGAGCGTACACAGCTTGAAGCGCAGGCTAATTTTGCAAAAAGCTGCCAGATTATGGAGAGCATTATTCCTAAAAATGGCTCTGTCATACAAATCGCGCCCGGTGAACCGCAGATTATAGATCATGTCGGGACGGGGCTTTTGGCCGTTGATATCAAACGTATTATTAAGGTCGATCATCAATCCATCGTGGCGCGCCGCAAATTGCAATATTCCGGCGCGATTCATGCCACGCTTGTTTTTGATAGCAATGGGAAATTACTGGGCAATCCAAAAATTGATACTGTTGGCCTAATTGATCCTAATGATGTGGATGATGAAGGCTTCGAAGACTCATTGCATGATGAAATCATGGAAATTCTGGATGATCTTGATCATGACGAGCTTTTGGACGATCGCTTTATTGCCGAGGAGCTTCGCATCGGCCTTCGCCGCTATGTTTTTCATATACTTAAGATCAAGCCAAAGACAACCGTTCACGTGATGCGGGTTTAAACCATGGGGATCGTCAGCGGCATTGTTGTTTATCTTTGCATCTGGTGGGTCGTGATTTTTACGACGCTCC
Organism: Bdellovibrionales bacterium; assembly: GCA_037969275.1. Taxonomy (GTDB): domain Bacteria; phylum Pseudomonadota; class Alphaproteobacteria; order Micavibrionales; family Micavibrionaceae; genus UBA2638. Next base: position 7,160 of record JBBKXC010000100.1, read on the forward strand.
CGCTTTGGGTGCAGCGTGATGAGGGCGGCCCAGAAGTGACAGCACATGGCGCGCCGAAAGACCCGATGCTGAAGAAGAAATTCATCCTCACAACGATTATTTCTGCCGTTATCTGGGTGGGTGTTTTTATCTGTATCCAGTCAAATCTTATAGATTTTCGCGCAATAGCTGCAAAAATGAGTGAAACGGACTATAATTAATCTATGCGCTTTGCAGTCACACTATTGATATTTTCAGCCTTTCTCTTTGCCCCCGCCATAGTTTTGGCGGCGGAGCGCTTGAGCGAGGAGCAAACCCAGCTTAAGCGCAATGAGCGCTTAGTCGGCCTTTGTAACCGCACGGGCGTCAAATATGTTCCAAGCGCAGATGTTGAATATAAGCCCGGTATTGATGCGAAGGGCAATTTCATTGTTGCCGCGGATTTGGACGCTACTTTGGGGCCTGAAATGTATCCTCTGCGCATTCCCATCGAGGTTGATATCGTCGAGCGCTTTGACCTTGATGTGCCGCTTGGCATTATTTCTGACCCGGAAGTCGCGGGTATTATGGTTTTTGAAGATGGCCGCGTGACCTATAACGGTAAAGAAGTTTCCGACAAGGTCGAGGTTTTTTGTATCGAGAATAAAATTATTGAAGGCCCAAAAGCGACTGAGCAGCCAACGCCGCTTGTGAATACCCCTGCGTCCGAAGAAGAGCCAAGCGCTAAAGAAGTCGGGCGAACACCGGCAATTCCTGCTGGCGAGCCTATTGAAGGCGAATATCATTAAATTTAAGATGTCCACCATGGACAAAGGCGCAATAGTTTCATAATCTCTTTTCGCATAGAGAATATGGAGAATTTAGCCTTGAGCGATAAAAAACCAAGAACAGCAATTACGCCAACCCGCGAAGACGATTTTCCCGAGTGGTTTCAACAGGTTATTAAAGCTGCCGATATGGCGGAAAACTCGCCTGTGCGCGGCTGTATGACGATTAAGCCCTATGGCTATGCGCTGTGGGAAAACATTGTTGGCATTTTTGATCCGCAGCTTAAAGAATATGGCATTCAGAATTGCTCTTTCCCATTACTAATCCCCGTGAGCTTTCTTGCCAAAGAAGCCGAGCATGTTGACGGCTTTGCAAAAGAATGCGCCGTTGTGACGCATCACCGATTGAAAGCCGATGGTAAAGGGGGCCTTGAGCCAGCTTCGCCGCTTGAAGAGCCTTATGTTGTGCGCCCGACCTCCGAGACAATTATTGGCGAAGCGATGAGCCGCTGGATTCAATCCTACCGCGATCTGCCGATGAAGCTGAACCAGTGGGGCAGCGTTCTGCGCTGGGAAATGCGCACGCGTATGTTCCTGCGTACCTCCGAGTTTTTCTGGCATGAAGGGCATTGCGCTTTTGAAGATAACGCCGGTGCGGTTAAGGACTGCCTGACAATTCTTGATATGTATGAGCGCTTCTTCGAGGATTATCTCGCCTTTAGTGGTTATAAGGGCATTAAGACAGCTGATGAGCGCTTCCCTGGTGCGGATGATACCTATGCTTTCGAAGCTATGATGCAAGATGGTAAGGCGCTTCAGGCTGCCACTACACATAATCTCGGCACCAATTTTGCCAAAAGCTGCGGCATTAAATACCAGTCTAAATCTGGTGAGGAAACGCTCGCGCATACAACATCATGGGCATTCTCGAGCCGCGTAATCGGCGCTATTTTGATGATCCATGCCGATGATGATGGTGCAATTATGCCGCCGCGCGTCGCCCCGCAGCAGATTGTAATTCTGCCTGTGTTGAAAGATGATGCCGTAACTCCTAAAATTATGGAGTATTGCGATACACTTGCGAAAGACCTTAAAGCGCAAGGTTACCGCGTTAAGCTTGATGATCGCGATATGCGTACCCCCGATAAGATGTGGGACGCTGTGAAGCGCGGTATTCCTCTTCGCGTTGAAGTTGGTCAGCGCGAGATGGAGGAGGGCACTGTGACCCATGTCCGCCGTGATATTGGCCGTGATTCTAAAACAGCTGCGCCTTTGGCTGAGTTTAAGTCCGGCGTTGGCGCTATTCTTGATGCCATCCATGACAATCTGCTGGAAAAATCCCGCAGCTTTACAAGGGATAATACGGTAGAAGGCAAAAGCGTTGGCGATATTGATGCACATTTCAAATCTGGCAAAATCGGCTTTGTTAAGGTGCCGCTTGAGGTACTTGATGATCCTGCCTATGAAAAAGTACGCAGTGAATACGGTCTTTCATCGCGCGTAAAACCGTTTGAAGATGAAGGGCGCACCGTTTTGGTAGCAAGGGCATATTAATATGATTTTCACCCGTTTCGAGCGTTTGGTGGCCTTCAGATATCTCCG
>JBBKXC010000101.1:0-3816 GCA_037969275.1 Bdellovibrionales bacterium
TGATAACCTCACGGAGCGGAGGCAGTAATTTCAAAAAATCATGCGCGGGATCAGACACGTGTTTCGATAAAGGCCGCTGCCTTTAAATCCATCAATTGGCGGCGTTGCATACGCTCCATTCTTTGCGTCCCGATCGTGGCAATCACACCTTCTTTTGAGGGCATGGTGTCTTCGCTCATTGTACGTTTTTCACGCAGCATAAGAATGTGATAGCCCGCTTGGGTTTTTATAGGTTGGCTCACCTGTTCCACCGCCATGGCGGCAATCGTATTTTCCAGATCTGCGCTCAGTTGACCTTGCTGTATCCAGCCAAGGTCACCGCCCTGCGCTGCTCCGGCAGATTTCGAGAATTGCTGCGCCACGCGGAAGAAAGGAACCTTTCCGGCCTGCATATCGCTGGCGAGCTTGAACGCAAGCTTGTGGGTATCCGAGGCATTGGCGCTGCTTTCAAGCGGTAGAAAAATTTCGGCAACACGGTATTCGTTTTTACCGAGATTCTCACGCAAGCGCGCCATTGCGTCTTCAACATCGGCGTCAGTTACCGTGATACGTGGCCTTACAGTTTGTTGGATAACCTTACCCCATGCAATCTGCGAGCGAATCTGACGGTACATAGTATTGAGGTTAATTCCGGCGCCGCTAATCATGGCGCGAAATTGCTCTGCCGATGCATTGTTCTGCTGCGCAAGTTGGGTAAAACCCTCATCAATCTCTGCCTGCTCAACTACTACTTCCAAGCGCTTGGCCTCTTGCATTTTAAGCTGCTCTTCAACAAGCGCATCCAAAATTCGTGGGCGCAAGCTGGTCCGCACTTCCTCATTGTCGGGCATGCCGGATGTACGGATGACCAGTGTCGCGCGGTCTTCAACATCGGACATACTAATGGCATCTTCGTTCACTGTGGCGGCAATCGAGCCGCTATTCGCTTGCGCGCCGGGCGCAGCAAACACATAAAGGGAAAGTGTCAGCAAGAATAGAAAAAGTATTTTACGCATCATGTCTCAAAATTTCTAAAATTATATTGTTTCTTATATAGTGCGTCTTGGCGAAAAGTGCAATTTTTGACGCTTATTTTATCGAAGCGAATCGCCCGCCCGGCTGATAACGTGTCAGATAATGCGGCAATATCACTGACATTGCAGTGGGGGCAATACCCAAATTGACAAATGTCAGCGCATCCTTACCGACAACATTGTCCGATTTAAGCAATTCAACCTGATCGGCAGTAAGCAAGGGCTCAGGCATCAAGGACATAAGTCCCGCCTGAATTTTTGCTATACTCCACGACACCTTAACAAGGCGCTTTGGTTGCTTAGTGTGGGCAAATAAAATTTCATAGATATCTTTGAACGTCACAACTTCCGGCCCGCCAAGCGCGTATGTTTTGCCGCAAGGGTTATCCGCGCCAGACGCTGTACCAAACAGGCATTTAAGCGCTGCATCGGCCACATCACCGACATACACAGGTTGAAAACGAGTTTTGCCACCGCCAATTAGCGGGAAGAACGGAACAAGCGGCGCCATATGTGCAAATTTATTGAAGAAATCATCATCTTCGCCAAACACTACACTAGGACGTAAAATGCTCGCCATCGGGAAATTGGATTTTACGGCCTTCTCACCGTTAAATTTACTATTGGCGTAGCGTGCATTGCTGGCCTCTATGCCGAGTGCCGAAATATGCACGAAGCGTTTAACACGCTCCTGCGCGCAAGCCTTGGCGATGACCGCCGGTAATTCTGAATGCACACGCTCGAAATCTCCCTTTTTCTTTTCAAAAAGGATACCAACACAATTCACGACATAATCGCAGCCCTTAACCGCGTTTTGAACGCTTTGCTGATCTTTATAATCGCAAAAATAGGGGACAATTTGCCCCACAGTGCCGCAAGGGCGCAGAAAGTAAGCACTTTCCGGCACGCGCGTCGCCACTTTAATACGGATACCGCGCGCGGCCAATTCACGAACAATCTGACGTCCGATAAAGCCTGTGCCACCAAAAATACATGCTGTTTTATACTCGCTCATGCACAATACTCTAGGCCAGAGCGCCTCTAATCACAAGCGCATATTTATTGTGTATATTCGTTTGTGAGACACAAATCTATCCGGTGCATTGGAGATTCTTGTTGCACCTGAAACCTGGGACGGTACTGTTGAGCGATATTCGGCTCGGATATGTAACTCTATCTTGGCATTATACGAAAGTCATACCATGAAAGCATCACTTCTATTTCTATTGGCCGCATTACTTTTAAGCACGCAAATCTCCTATGCGCAGGGGCCTAAAACTATCCAGACAACGGGGCCGCGCGTGGTTGAGTTGTTTACCTCACAAGGTTGCTCCTCTTGCCCGCCTGCCGATGAAGTTTTGAGCGAGCTTGCCAAAAATCCGGACATTATAGCGCTTGGTTTCCATGTGACATATTGGGATCATTTGCGCTGGAAAGACACGCTTTCTCAAAAATTTGCAACCGATCGTCAAAATGGTTATAGCGCCAGCGCCGGATCCAATAAGGTTTTTACGCCGCAGATGATCATCAACGGTACGCATTCTTTTACAGGTTCTGACCGCGCAGCTTTGGATAAGGCCATGCAAGAATCGCGCGCGCCTGTGCGCCTTGACCTTTGGAAAGACGGGAGCTTTATCAATGTACGTCTGCCGAGCTTGCAAGGCGCTATGCCGCATGTCTGGTTTTTTGCGCTGCAAAGCGAGCATTACCAAGCCATCGCCGCAGGCGAAAACTCCGGTAAGACAATCACCTACACAAACCCTGTGCTCGCCTATCGTGATTTGGGGGAATGGAATGGTCAAGGCAAAACGATCAGCGCGGCCCTGCCCAAACTCGAAAATATCGGCAGCGTTGTGATACTCGTTCAGCAAAACGGCTATGGCCCCATTCTGGCCGCAGGCCAGCTTAAATTATAATTTAAAGCGTTTGCTTACGCCTCATCGGCTTTTTTAACAAAACTATCCAGCACGCGTTTTTTGCCAGATTTTTCGAAGGCTATATCAAGCTTATGGCCATCAATATTGATGATTTTGCCGTAGCCGAATTTCTCGTGGAAGACGCGATCACTACGCCCAAAAATTTCCCCGCTCTCGCTTTTAACCTTACGATCATAAGATGACGCCGCCGAAGATGATGGCGCGGGGGCGCTTCTAACTTGCGGCCGAATGCCGCTAGAATCCCAATGCGATGAGCGCCCAGCGCCATAGGTAGCCGTCATATCCGAGCTTTGACAAATATGCGCTTCTGGCAATTCATCAACGAAGCGTGAGGGTATAGAAGCAATCCAGCTGCCGTACATACGCCGACTTCCTACATGCGAGATGTAAGCGCGTTTTTTCGCGCGTGTGATACCGACATAGGCAAGGCGGCGTTCTTCTTCCAGTCCCTTTAGCCCGTTTTCATCCATTGAGCGCTGTGAAGGGAAAAGCCCCTCTTCCCAGCCCGGTAAAAACACCGCATCAAATTCAAGACCTTTAGCACCGTGCAGCGTCATGATCGAAACATGCTCTCCGCTGACATCATTTTGCGTATCCAACACCAGCGCAACATGCTCCAAAAAGTCCTGTAGGCTTTCATATTCTTGCATCCCTGAAACGAGCTCTTTTAAATTCTCTAGACGGCCCGGCGCTTCGGGCGTTTTATCCGTCTTCCACATTTCAATGTAACCGGATTCTTCCAAGATGAGCGCGGCGAGTTCTGCATGGTGCATATTATCAAGAAGCGAGCGCCAACGGTTCAGATCATCCATGAATTTCATCAAGGTGGCTTTGACCTTAGGGCGCAGCTCGTCCGTCTGGGTGAT